>JAJZRT010000011.1 GCA_021802595.1 Pseudomonadota bacterium | reverse complement strand
CGGTAGGTCGTGCTCGGGGCAGTGCGGCGTGCCGGCGCGGGCGTAGAGCAGGCGCAGGTAGTCGTGGATCTCGGTGACCGTGCCGACGGTCGAGCGCGGGTTGTGGCTGGTCGCCTTCTGCTCGATCGAGATCGCCGGGGAGAGCCCCTCGATCAGGTCCACGTCGGGTTTTTCCATCAACTGCAGGAACTGCCGCGCGTAAGCCGAGAGCGACTCGACGTAGCGGCGCTGGCCCTCGGCGTAGAGCGTGTCGAAGGCCAGCGACGATTTGCCCGAGCCGGACAGGCCGGTGATCACCGTGAGCTTGTTCCTCGGCAGTTCGAGGCTGATGTTCTTGAGGTTGTGCGTGCGCGCACCGCGGATCTTGAGGCTGTCCATGAGGGTCGTTTTTTCTGGCAAGGCGTCGGGCGAACCAAGTAATATACCTGCTTTTGGTTTCCCGGCCCGTTCCATGAACACAGCAGACAAGATGACCCCACTGGAAAAGAAGGCGACGACCTCCCTCGCGCTCATTTTCGCCCTGCGCATGTTCGGCATGTTTTCCATCCTGCCGGTGCTGGCGATTTATGCCCGCGACCTGCCCGGCGGCGGCAGCGACTTTCTGATCGGCGTGGCGCTGGGCATCGACGGCCTGGCCCAGGCCATCCTGCAAATTCCCTTCGGCTTGCTCTCCGACCACATCGGCAGGAAGCCGGTCATCTACATGGGCCTCGCCCTGTTCGCCATCGGCAGCTTCATCGCCGCCGGCGGCCACGACATCTATATCATCATCCTCGGCCGGTTGATCCAGGGCACCGGCGCCGTCGCCTCGTCGATCATCGCGCTGATCGCCGACCTGACGCGCGAGGAAAACCGCGCCAAGGGCATGGCGACCATTGGTCTCAGCATCGGCGCCACCTTCGCCATCTCGATGGTGGCGGGCCCCACCCTGGGCCACCTGATCGGCGTGCCGGGCATCTTTGCGCTCACCGGCGTTCTGGCCATCGCCGCCATGGCGGTCACCCGCTTCGTCGTTCCCAATCCGGTCGTCAGCCGGGTCCACGCCGACGCGGAAACGGTGCCGGGCCAGATATTCTCGATATTGAAGAACCTCGAACTGCAGCGGCTCAACTTCGGCATCTTCACCCTGCACGCGGCGATGCGCGGCCTGTTCGTGGTCATTCCCCTGGTGCTGGTGGAAGTGGGCGGCCTGCCCGTCGCCCAGCACTGGAAGGTCTATCTGCCGGTGATGGTGATTTCCTTCTTCGCCGTCATTCCGGCGATCATCATCGCCGAGAAGTACGGCAAGATGAAGCCGGTGTTCTGCGGCGCGGTAGCCCTGCTCGCCACGGCGAGCCTGCTGATGGCGGTGTTCATCGGCAATTTCGCCGGCGTGGTGATCACCCTGTTCCTGTTCTTCCTGGCCTTCAACCTGCTGGAAGCGACGCTGCCCTCGCTGATCTCGAAGATCGCTCCCGCCGGCAGCAAGGGCACCGCCATCGGCGTCTACAACACCTTCCAGTTCCTCGGCCTGTTCCTGGGCGGCGCCTTCGGCGGCTTCCTGGCCCAGCACGTGAGCCGTTCCGCGGTGTTCGTCTTCGCCACCGGCCTGGGGCTGGTCTGGCTGCTCCTGGCCTTGTCGATGACGCCGCCACCGCAGGTGCGGACCCTGATGCGCCACGTCGTCGGCGACCTGGACGAGGCGCGCGCGAAGAGGCTCTCCGCCGCTCTGGCGGCGGTCGATGGGGTGACCGAGGCGATGGTCATCGCCGACGAGGGGGTGGCCTATTTGAAGGTGCGCATGAGCGGTTGGGACGAGGCCGGCGCGAACAGATTGCTGCAAGCTTGAATCGACAAGGTTGAATCGACAAGGAGAATCGAAATGGCATCGGTGAATAAAGTGATATTGGTGGGCAATCTCGGCCGCGATCCGGAGACCCGCTACATGCCCAACGGCGAAGCGGTGACCAACTGCACGCTGGCCACGACCGACACCTGGAAGGACAAGAACAGCGGCGAGAAGAAGGAGGCGACCGAATGGCATCGCCTCGTCTTCTACCGCAAGCTGGCCGAAATCGCCGGCCAGTACCTGAAGAAGGGCTCGCAGGTCTATATCGAGGGCTCGCTGAAGACGCGCAAGTGGACCGACAAGGAAGGCGTGGAGAAATACACCACCGAGATCATCGCCGACACCATGCAGATGCTGGGCAGTCGCCAGGGCAGCGGCCAGGCCGACGAGCGGCCGGCGCAGTCGGCCGGCGTCGCCGCCAAGCCCGCGGCCCAGTCCTCGGGTAATACCCCGGGCAACGCCGGCAGCGGCTTCAACGACTTCGAGGACGATATCCCGTTCTAGAGGGTACCTAGGGCATTCTTGTAAGACACTCGGGCAAATAATGACCAAGTGATTGCAGGAAAGCTGGCGTTGATCCGTCGGATGGGTAGGGTGACGCAGATCTAAGTCGTCCCGATTGTTTTGAGATGACGCCAGAGTGTCGTGCGGCTGATGCCCAGCATTTTTGCCGCGACCTGCCTGTTTCCGCCTGCCTTGGCCATGATTTCGCTGAGCGTGGTGGCTTCCAACGGCCGATGCGATAAGGAGGACATGTCCTCCTCGACAGGTTTCCCGGAGAAAATCTCCGGGAAATCCTCGCTGAAATCATTGTAGTTTATTTCCGTGGCCATCTGGCAAGCGCTCAGAGAGACCGCCAGGCGCTCGGCGACGTTCTCCAGTTCACGAACATTTCCCGGCCAGCGGTAGGAGCGAAGATAGGGCATGAGTGGCGCCAGCGCCTGATCGGCTGGGAGGCTGGATCCTGAGCGACGCAGCGAGGCATGCAGCATTTGCAGTGCCAGGATGGGAATGTCATCTACGCGCTCGCGCAAAGCAGGCAGATGCAAGTGAAGGATATTCAGGCGATAGTAGAGGTCGACGCGAAACAGACCGTTTTCGGCTCGCTGCATAAGATCCTGATGAGTGGCGGCAATGATACGTACGTCGATGGGGACGGGTTGCGCGTTGCCCAAACGGACGACCTCTTTCTCCTGCAGGACGCGAAGCAGCCTTGTCTGCAAGGGAATCGGCATATCTCCGATCTCGTCCAAGAAAATAGTGCCGGTGTGGGCGACCTCGAACAGCCCCGGCTTCCCTCCTTTGCGCGAGCCGGTAAAGGCGCCTTCCTCGTAGCCGAACAATTCGCTTTCGAGCAACGGTTCCGGAAAGGCGGCACAGTTGACTGCGACAAACGGCTTGTCTCTGCGGCTACTGGCATTGTGGATGGATTGGGCGAACAATTCCTTGCCGGTCCCGCTCTCACCCGTAATCAATACCGTCGAATTCGTGCTGGCATAACGTTCGGCGGCGAGGCGGGCGTGAGCGAATGCGCTGCTGTTTCCGACAATCTGATGGAAATGGTAGCGGGCAGCAAGATTGCGTACGCGGCGCTGGCTCCGGATGTTGGTGTCGGCGCGCTGGATGACGCGAGCATCCTGGAGCGTCAGGACCGCACCGGAGATCAATCCTTGCTCGCGGATTGGAATATGGTTGGCAACGCAGGTGGCCAGATTGAGCTGTACCACCCGTTCCAAGGCTTCTTCGCCGGAGGACAACACCCCGCGCAGCGACAGAGGCGGTGCAAGATCGCTGAGCACGCGGCCCAAAGCCTCGGCACAGGGGACCCCGATCATCCGCTCCATCGCAGGATTGATTGCGGTAATCCTCTCTGAGGAATCAACGGCGAGAACCGCCTCCTGCAGGTGATGCAGCACGATATTGAGTTGCTCGTAACGGGCGCTTTCGATCTTGGCGATGCGTGCGATTTCGATGCCATCGTCGATTGCCTGGCGTATCGAAGTCTGGCTGTAGGCCAAAATACCCACGATACCGTTCTGCTCGGCGAGATCGACGACCACGCTCGATCCGACGATGACCTGGTAGCCTTCCGCCGCGAAACTCCGGAAACAATCCCGTGCATCTTCCAACGTCTGGTAAGTGCGCTGAGAAACTTCCAGTTTGAGCAGGCTCTTCGTGGCCTCGAGTTCAGGAATCGGGTCACGGTAGGTGACGATTCCGACGCGCTCTGAAACCATTCGTGCCTTCATCAAGGCAAGCAGCACATCATAGCCGGTCACTTTGATGGGTACTACCGGAAGTGTCAGCGCGGAGCGCAAGATCGTTGCATTTGCGCCCGCGCTGATGATTACGTCGGCCGCCTTGTTTCGTTCCAGATCTTTCGCGACGGTGAGTGCCTCATCGAAAACCTGATCGACTACGACGATGTCGGCCTGGTTCCCATAATCCGCCAAGACGGAATGCACGAGTCGGTTGAGCCCCTTGTAACCCATGACGCAGATTCTCGGTTTGCGCAGCACCGCCTCGGAATTCTTCTGTAGCACCATATCCTTCTTTCCCCCCTGATTGAGTCATGGCGATGTTTCAAAAACGTTTCATGTTACATCGCATTTTGTTACGAGAAACACTATTTGAAACATTCATGAAATATCAGCTCTCATTGAATCAGGCGGAGAAATGTAAATTCATATATAAAACATATGCTTGGTTATTAATGTAAAACTGGCATGAGCATTGCTTTAAGCAACTCCATGACAGTATCTAATACCAAGGGAACATTTGTGAAATCCCTCGAAAACATTCTCGTATTGGACCTGACGCACATGTTGTCAGGTCCTTATGGCGCCATGCTCCTGTCCGACCTCGGGGCGAGGGCAATCAAGGTGGAATCCCCAATAAGCGGAGAAGGGACGCGCCAACTGCTGGCAACGAGCCCCGAGTATTCCCGTCAAGGAATGGGTGCCTACTTCTTGACGCTCAATCGCGGTAAGGAGAGCGTCTGCATCGATTTGAAGTCGGATGCTGGCCGGGAAGTCTTTTACGACTTGGTGCGCAAGGCGGATGTCGTTTTCGACAACTTCAGTGTTGGTGTCACCAAACGCCTGAAAATTGATCATGAGACGCTCGCCGCAATCAACCCCAGGATCGTGACCTGCTCCGTGTCCGGATTTGGCGAGACTGGTCCGGAACCCACTCGGCCCGCATTCGATTCGGTGGTTCAGGGGATGGGCGGCGGCATGTCGATCACCGGGTTCCCGGGCGGAGAGCCGGTCAGATCCGGAATCCCGATTGGGGACCTTGGCGGTGGGATGTTTGGCGCACTCGGCATCCTTGCGGCGCTCATCGCCCGCGGCAAGAACGGGCGAGGCCAGCATGTCGATGTCTCGATGCTTGACGTGCAGATTTCGCTGCTCAATTACATGGCGACCATGTATCTCATGTCAGGGATAGTCCCCGAGCCTATGGGCAATGCGCACTTCGTTCACGTACCCTACAATGCCTTTAGAACCCAGACCGGCTACATCATCATCGCCTGCATCGGCGATGCCTTCTATGAGAAGTTCCTAGAGGTGATTCCCCGCCCCGAGCTTCGTCAGGAAAAATACAAGAAGCAACCTGGTCGCTATGCCGAGCGCGACCTAATCAACCGCATCATTCAAGAAGAGCTGCTGGCGAATACCTCTGAGTATTGGCTGGAGAAGCTTCGGGCCGCCAGGATCCCCTGCGGGCCCGTCAATGATTTCAAGCAAGCGCTGCGTGACCCCCAGATCGTGGCTCGCAACATGGTCGTTAATGTGCAGCTGCAAACTGGCGAGACGGTCAGCATGCCGGGTAACCCGATCAAATTATCAGAAGCCGGAGAGGAAGTGTTTTCGCCACCGCCCTTGTTGGGCGAGCATACCGATGCGGTTCTCAAGGATCTGCTCGGCTATGACGCGGAAAGAATCGCGCCGCTCAAGGCAGCAGGGATCATCCAATAAGCAAGCGGCTTGGCAAGGAAACTACGGAGGAAAAATGGGCGTTAGCACAGGATCAAGCTACAGACTGGGGGTCGATGTCGGTGGAACCTTCACCGACCTTCTGCTCATCAACGAGCAAACTGGGGAGACCTATTCGGCGAAAGTTCCTTCGACCCCCAAGGACTCATCGGTGGGCGTGTTGAACGGCGTCGGCAGGATCTGCGAACAGAACGGGATCGATCCGAAGCGGATCACCCACGTCATGCACGGCACGACGGTCGCTACCAATACCGTGCTCACGAGTTCAGGCGCCCGGGTTGGGCTGGTGACGACCAAGGGCTATCGACAGGTTCTGCAGATCGCCCGCTCATTCGTTCCCGGTGGCTTAGGCGGATGGGTGATTTACAACAAGCGTCCGCTTCTGGCGCCCCTTGAACTCACCATCGAAGCCGATGAGCGCATGGATGCCAAGGGCAAGGTTATCAAGCCGCTCGACGAGCCGGCCCTCAGGAAGCATCTGGAAAAGCTCGGCAAGAAGAACATCGAGGCGCTGACGGTTTCCCTCGTCAATGCCTATGCCGACGGCGCGCATGAGCGGCGGATACGAGAGATCGCGGCAGAAGTCATGCCGGAGATTCCCGTTTCGATCTCTTCCGAGATCATGCCCGAGATGTGCGAATACGAGAGGACGGAGACCACCGTCGTCAACTCCTATGTCCGCCCGGTTGTTTCCCGCTACATCGCCAATTTGCATCGCGAACTCGATGCCAAGATGCCCGGGGTAAAGCTCCACATCCTACGTTCCGACGGCGGCCTGGCCTCAGTTGAAGCCTCCGCCAACAATCCGGTTAACCTGCTCATGAGCGGTCCGGCGGGAGGTGTCTCGGGGGCACTTTGGATTGCGCGACAATCGGGATTCAAGAACCTCCTCACCTTCGACATGGGCGGGACATCGACGGACGTCGCCCTGATTCAAGATGAGGTTGCGCAGACCCGTCGCGAGACACGGGTCGCCGATGTCACGGTGCGCGCGCCGTCGATCGACGTGCGCACGGTCGGCGCAGGCGGCGGCTCCATCGCCTATGTGCCGGAACTGACCAAGGCTTTGCGGGTCGGCCCGCAAAGCGCGGGCGCCGACCCCGGGCCCGCGGCCTATATGAAGGGTGGCGACAAGCCGACCGTTACCGACGCCATCGTGGTCCTGGGCTACCTGCCGGTTTCTTCCCGACTCGGCGGCGACATGAGGATAGACAAGTCGCTCGCCGAGAAGGCGGTCGCCACCATCGCCGAACCGCTCGGCAAGTCGGTGAAGGAATCGGCCGAGGGCATCATCAATATCGTCAATGAGAACATGTTCGGTGCCCTGCGTCTGGTGTCGATCGAGCAAGGCTACGACCCGCGCGACTTCGCGCTGATCGCCTTCGGTGGCGCCGGCCCCTTGCACGCCAACGCGCTGGGCAAGTTGATGGGCTCCTGGCCGGTGATCATTCCACCGGCGCCGGGCGTCCTGTGTGCTTATGGAGATGCCACGACGCGTCTGCGCGATGAGGCTTCGCGTACCTACGTGCGCAGGTTCACCGAGACCTCTGACGCCGAGGTTCTCGACATGCTCGACGATCTGGAGGGCATCGCCCGTCGGACCTTGATTGCCGAAGGTGTTTCGACAGAGAGCCAGACGACCGAATATCAGGTCGATCTGCGCTACCGTGGTCAAGGGATGCGCCTGACGATCAGCGTTACGCGTGAGGAGTTTGTCGACGCAGGCCTGGAGGGAATCGCCAAGCGCTTCGATGAGATGCACACCCAGTTGTTCACTTTCGCGCTCGATGCGCCCCACGAAGTGGTCAATCTTCGCGCCGTGGTGCAGGGACCGGAGACCCTGGTGCGGGCCGAGCAACTGAAGCAGGGTGGGACCGACGCGGCGGCTGCGATCGTGGAGCAGACGACCTTGTTCGTGGACGGTAAGGATCACCCGGCCAAGATCTATGATCGCGCCAAGCTACTCGCCGGTAACCGGATTTCCGGACCGGCGATCGTCAGTCAGATGGACACCACTACCCTGATCCTTCCCGGGCATACCGGCGAAGTGGATGCGGTGGGCAATATTCTGATTCGCCCCAACGTCTGAACAACTGCGACGAGGACCCGTCATGCCAGCCACCATCGTTCAAACCAACAACGCGCCTTTCAAGGACGTCAAGCTTGATTCCATTACCCTCGACATCATCGAGAATGCCCTGCGCAATGCGCGAGCAGAGATGGATGCGGTGCTCTTTCGCACCGCCATGTCCCCAGGAATCCGCGAGCAGCACGACGCCTTCCCGATGATCGCCAACAACGAAGGAAAGATGGTCGTCGGCCAGTTCGGCTCTTTCATCCACGGCTTCGTTCAGGGCTACGAGGGCACGATTGAAGAGGGTGACGTCTTCCTGACCAACGATCCCTATTCCTGCAATGGCGCCGTCAGTCATCTCAACGACTGGCTGACCTTGATGCCGGTATTCCACGACGGCCGCATCGTCAGCTGGGCGGCCATGTTTGGACACATGACCGACATCGGCGGGAAGGTACCGGGTAGCCTGCCTACAGATGCCGCTCAGATTTTCGAAGAGGGGTTCCAGATTCCGCCGATCAAGCTGATCCGCAAGGGTGAACTGAATCGCGAAGTGCTGGAGATGATCCTGCGTAACTGCCGCATGCCGGAATGGAACCGCTCCGATTTGAACGCCATAATCGCCGCGCTGCGCCTTGCCGAGCGGCGGGTGCACGAGATCGTCGAACGCTTCGGGGTGGACAATTACATCGCCGCCATGTACGAGATGCTCGACCGAAACAAGCGTGCGATGAGTGCCATCATCAAGATGGTGGTGCCGGAGAAGAAGGCCTACTTCGAGGACTATATCGACGACGATGGCCTGGGCATGGGTCCCTACAAGGTTGCCTGCAGCCTTTGGCGGGAGGGCGATGTCGCCCACTTCGATTTTGAGGGAACCGATCCGCAGTCGATTAGTTCGGTGAACTTCTACCTCAACGAGGAGATGTTCAAGATGTTCCTGGGGGCTTTCTTCATCAACCTGTTTGATCCGCAGATCCTGTTCAACGACGGCTTCTATGAACTGGTCAGCGTGCGCATTCCGGACGGCTGCATTTTGAAGCCTAAGCGTCCGGCCGCACTCTCCTGCCGCACTCACCTGCTCGGCCGTATCTTCGACATCATGGGCGGGCTCCTGGGCCAGGGGGCGCCAGAGGCTTTGAACGCCGCCGGATTCTCCGACAGCCCGCACCTCATGTACTCAGGCTACGACCGGAATGGCGAGTGGTACCAGTTGTTCCAGATCGGCTTCGGCGGCATCCCAGGCCGTCCTTCTGGCGACGGCCCCGATGGTCACTCACTCTGGCCCTCATTCACCAATGTGCCGAACGAATTTCTCGAGAGCTATTTCCCGTTGCGTATCATGGCCTACGAGTCGATTGCAGACTCCGGCGGCCCCGGCCAGCATCGCGGCGGCAATGGCGTGTGTACCGCTTATGAATTCCTCGAGACCGGGGAAATCTCGATTCATGACGACCGCTGGCTGACCTACCCCTGGGGCGTCAATGCCGGCCTTCCGGGTGGGCGC
The DNA here is from genome assembly GCA_021802595.1 of Pseudomonadota bacterium. The sequence continues at coordinate 11,716 of JAJZRT010000011.1, read as the reverse complement.
AGCAACAAACTCCTGGTGCGGAAGGATGGCTCGCAAGCGCATCTCCCATCGAAATGCGACCGGGTCAAGGTTCACGAGGGAGACATCCTCTATTACAACACCTGGGGTGGCGGTGGCTGGGGCGATCCCCTGAAGCGGCCGGCAGAAATGGTGGCTCAGGATTGCGAGCGCGGCCTGGTCACTGTCGCGGGCGCCCGTCGCTATGGCGTGGTGGTCAGCGAAGACTTCACGCTGGATCAGGCCGCCACGGCAGAACTGCGCCAGCAGATGAGCACAGAGCGCAAGGAGGCGCCGCTGTTCAATCGCGGTGGCACGATCGAAGAACTGAAAGCCCGGTGCAAGGAGGAAACAACTTTCGAACCTCCGCGCACGCCAGTCTTCGCCAACTGGATGCGTTCGAAGGCCGCGGTTTGAACATGCCCGATCGCATCCAGATCAATGAGGTGAGCCCGCGGGACGGGCTGCAGAATCAGGTCGTGCATTTGTCGCTCGACGAGAAGCTTGAACTCATCGATGCCCTGGTCGCGGCGGGGCTCACGGCGATCGAGGCCACCAGCTTCGTCTCGCCGAAAGCCGTGCCGCAGCTGGCCGACGCAGATCAACTCTTCCCGAGGCTGCCTCGCCCGGAACGCGTCAGCTATTCGGCGCTGGTGCCGAATGTGCGCGGCCTCGAGCGCGCCCTGACAGCGGGGGTTCGCGAGATTGCCGTGGTCCTGTCGGCCACCGATACCATGAACCGGCGCAACATCAATATGTCGCTCGGCGAGGCGCGCCAGGCTTGCATCGACGTGATGACGGCGGCAGGCGCAAGGGGCTTGCGGAAAAAGGCCTATGTGGCCGTTGCCTTCACTTGCCCCTTCGAGGGAAAGGTGGCCCCTGGCCGCGTGATCGAGCTTGCCGACGAGATGTTCGCCAACGGAGCCGACGAGGTGGTGATCGCCGACACTATTGGCGCCGCCAATCCGCGCGAGGTTTCCTCCTTGCTCGCGGACTGTGTCGAACGATTCGGGGCAGGATGTTTGGCAGCGCACTTCCATGACACGCGAGGCTTTGCCTTGGCGAATGCCTGGGCGGCGCTGACAGCGGGCGTCAGGCGCTTCGATGCCAGCATCGGCGGCTTGGGCGGTTGTCCCTTTGCGCCGGGGGCGGCCGGCAACCTGGCGACCGAAGATTTGGTGCTGATGACGGAGCAATGCGGCTTTGAGACCGGCGTCGATGTAGCCAAGCTACGTCTGGCGGTGGCCATCGCCGAACGCCTTGTGCAAAGGTCGCTGGGAGGCAGGACAACGGCTTGGCTTCAGGCCCAAGATTTGAAGGAGCAGTGCCGGCGCGACAACGCCGGCGCTGCGTTTTAGGAGAATCAAGGTGATGAGACGATTGGGCAGGGTCTTGTCCTCGATCATGCCGTTCGCGATCATCGGTGGACTGCTCTATGCCGGCATTTTCGTCAAGCCGAAAGCCACGGGAGACAGCGTTGAGCCGCCGGTACTCCAGCCTCGCGATGCCTTCTATGGCATCGCCGTTCCTGATGATAAGGTCATCTGGGCGGTAGGCCGTGGCGGCAAGGTGGTGCGCAGCGAGGATGCCGGCGCGCACTGGATTAGCCAGAAAACCCCGTCACGCCAGAGCCTGCAGTCCTTGATCGCCTGGGACGCCCGGCGCGCCTTCGCCGTTGGCAATCAGATGACCGTCTTGCACACCGAAGACGGCGGCAAGAAGTGGTCGGCGCTGGCCGGATTTGCCCAGGCCGGCGAAGTACAGAAACTGATTCGGGCAAGGTCTGGGGCTGGCGGAAATGCCTGGATAGTGGGCGAAATGGGCAGCATCTTCGCCACTGCCGACTATGGCCAGACCTGGGTCAGACTCGGCAAGCGGGAGGACCTCGCGTGGAACGATATCGCCGCTCACGGCGCCTGGCTCACGGTGGTTGGCGAATTCGGCCACATCCGGTTGTCGGAGGACGGTGGGGCGAACTGGAAGGAGGTTGCGAGCCCGGTGAAATCCAGCCTGTGCGCGGTCATGTATCGCGATGAGCGCAATGGCGTGGCGGTCGGACTGGAGGGCGTGATCCTGGTGACCAAGGACGGCGGCCGGACTTGGAGCAAGGTCGCCTCCGGCACCGCCGAACACCTCTACGATGTGGCCTGGACCGGCCAGCGTTGGGTCGCGGTAGGAGACCAGGGTCTCATTCTGACTGCAGAAGACCCCTCCGATGCTTGGCTCGTGCGCAGCATCTCAGAACGCAGCTATGCCTGGCATACCGGTCTTGTCAGTCGTGGCGATCGCCTCTACGTGGCCGGGGCTACGCTGGCCATGATCGATTCAAAGAATAAGGTTCAGACCTTCAAATGACGTCTCCCGAATTATCCAAGGCCCCCGAGTCCAAGGTCGCCCGCTTCGTTCGCTTTTGCATCAGGCAGCGACTCGCGGTCGTACTCGTGATGGGCGTGCTGACCGCGGTGTTTGCCCTGCTCGCGGTGCAAATCGAGATCAAGACGGTCTTCGACGACCAGTTGCCGCAGAACCATCCCTACATCAAGGTGAACGACCAGTTCAAGCAGACCTTCGGCAGCTCCAACATGGTCAGCATCATGCTGGAGGTGAAGGACGGCGATATTTTCCAGCCGTCCGTGCTGAAGAAGATCCAGAAGGTCACTCAGGAGTTGCAACTCGTCGATGGGGTGAACCAGTTTCAGATCATCTCACTGGCGGCAAAGAAACTGAAGGAGATCCGAGCGTCGACCGAAGGCATCGACATCAAGCCGCTGATGTGGCCCAAGGTTCCGAAAACGCAAGGCGAAATCGATAAGCTTAAGGACGCGGTCCTGAGGAACCCGCTTGTCTACGGCACCTATGTATCCGCGGACCTAAAGGCAGCTCTGGTGACGGTCGATTTCTATGATAATGAAATTAATTACAAAAAAATCTATGACCAGATCGGCGCCATCACACGCTCCGTCGCCGGGGACGGAGTTACGGTGCGCGTTGTTGGCGAGCCTATCCTCTATGGTTGGGTAAGGCATTACCTGCCCGAGACCGGGCGAATTTTTTTGGTTACGCTAGTTGCGTTGATCGCGCTGTTGTTCCTGACGGCGAGGACTTGGCGCGGCACCTTGCTGCCGCTCCTGGCCGGTGTCGTCAGCTCCATCTGGGCGCTAGGCGCGGCCCGACTGCTGGGATTCCATTTGGATCCCTTGGTGATCGTGGTGGCCTTCCTGATCACCGCCCGAGCGATCTCCCATTCGGTGCAACTGGTTACCCATTACGACGACGAGCTCGCCGCGGGGGCAGAGAATTCAGCGGCGGCGGCGACCGCCGCCATGTACGCCCTGTTCAAGCCGGGGATGCTCGGTGTCGTTGCCGATGCGGGCTGCATGATCGTCGTGATTCTGACTCCCATCCCGCTGCTGCAGAAGGTCGCCATGATCGGCACGGTCTGGGTTCTGACGATTGCGATCAGCGCCGTCGTGCTGACCCCGGTGTTGTTGTCCTGGATCAAGAGACCCAACCAGTTCGCCCATCCGATCAACGTGCGTCCCATGATGGAGCGCCTGCTCGGCGGTTGCGTGCGCATTGCCAGCACGCGTATGCGCTATGTCGTGGTCGCGGCGACCGCGGTGATTTTCGTGGTATCGGGCATTTACGCCTTCAAGCTGAAGGTCGGTGATGCCAATCCCGGTTCCCCCATCCTTTGGGGCGACTCGACCTACAATCAGGACGCTGCCGCCATCAATCAGCGTTTCCAGGGGGCAGACCGGATGTTTGTGGTCTTCTCGGGGGACAAGACCGATGCGTTGAAGGAGCCGGCCGCCCTGCAGAGCATGGCCGCTTTCCAGGCGTACATGGAGAATCAGCCCGGGGTGGGCGGTACGCTGTCCATGGCCGACATCGTGCCGATCATGAACCGCATTCTGCACGAGGGTAATCCGCGCTACGAGGAACTAGGCACGAGTTTCGTCGAGAACGGCGAGATCATGTATCTGTTCACCTCAGGCACCGACCCCGGCGACATCGACCGCCTAGTCGATCCGCAATACAAGAATGCCTCGGTCACCATCCTGTTCCGGGATCACCAGGGCGAGACCATCCGCTCGGCCATTTCGCACGTCGAGGACTTCGTCGCCGCGCACCCGGACAGCACCGTCAAGATTCGGCTGGCGGGCGGCTTGATTGGCGTGCTGGCCGCGGTCAATGAAATCATCTTGTCGAAACAGATTGAGAGCATAGCCTTGGCCTTGCTGGTGCTGGTGCTCTGCTGCGCGGTGGCCTACCGTTCGCTCGCCGCCGGCCTGTTCTTCATGGTGCCGGTGCTGCTCTCCAACACCCTTACTTTCAGCTTCATGGCCTGGAAGGGGATAGGCATGAACATCAACACCCTGCCGATCGCGGCCTTGGGCATAGGGCTCGGCGTTGATTATTCTTTTTATGTGGTTGATGAGATTCGCGAGGAACTTCGTCGCGGAGAGCCCTTGTTCAAGGCTATCGAACTTTCCTTGATGAGCGCCGGCCGTGGCGTACTGATCACCGCTGCGACCCTGATTACCAGCGTGGTCATCTGGTACCTGTCCTCAATTCGATTCCAGGCAGAGATGGGGATACTCATGGCCTTGTGGCTGTTCATTTCGGCGGCGACATCCCTGCTGGTCATGCCCGCTTTGGTGGTCTTGCTAAAGCCCAAATTTATTTTTGAGTCGGTGGGCAAGTCGGGGCCGAGCCGAAATACGGCCATGCTCCAGGAAGCGATGTAAAGCCAGGGTCGCTGGCAATTTCAGCGGCACTTTCGCATTTCAAAGGAAGGAGTCAAGACATGGGGCAAGATCAGAAGTTGGCAACAGCACTTCGGCCGGTGATCCTCGCGGTGTTGGCGGCGGCATGGAGCGGGGCGTCATACGGTGCCGATGGGGGCAACAAGATCCCCGAGAGCCAGCCGTCATTGAGTGCCGATGGGGACAACATTATTCCGGAGAGCCGGTTCCATCTGGGCGGTTATGTTCGCGGCGCGGCATCAATGAACCTCCAGGACCAGCCGGAAACGACGGGCAACGACAAGGGCAAGCTCTCGATGCTGAGGGGCACCGTGCTGCTCGACGCGGACTACAAAGCCAGCACGACCGCACAATTCAAGGTCATTGCCCGGGCTGATCGGGAAGACAATACCAGCTACCTGCAGTCGCTCGCGGCGCCTCCAAGCCAGAAGCCGGCCGGATCGACTGCGGTGGTCTTTAATACCAACGGCGGCGGCGGCGTCGGCGGCCTCATGAATATGTACAATCAGGCCGACCTACGTGAATTATGGGGCCAGTTCGATCTGAACGACAGGGTGAGGATCAAGCTCGGCAAGCAGCAAATCGTCTGGGGCGAGAGCGACTTCTTTCGCGCCATGGATATCGTGGAGGGCTTCGACTACAGCTGGCGCTCCTTCCTCGAGGTGGAGAACGAGGAACTGCGCAAGCCGCTGATCATGGGTCGGATGATGATTCAGGTGCCCGAGGCCAATGGTTCCGTCGATGCCTATGTTCGACCCGGCTGGGACCGTGATCGTGACATCGGCAACACCTATGATCTCGCCGGTGGTCGCTGGGCCGCCCAACCGACCCGCGGCGCGAGCTTCCTCTATGCCACCGGCTATAACTACCATAGTAAGGGCGCAGATGTCCGCGACCCGACGGGCGGCATCCGCTGGCAGGGGATGGCGGGCGAGATCAACTACTCGGTCGCGCTGGCCAACACCTTCAATAATGACCCGGTCGCCAATCCGTGCCCGAGCACCTTGGCGATTTTGGGGAGCAAGGGTGCACAAGTCTTCAAGCAGGCTCCTATCAACTGCGGCTTCGGCAGCAAGGACCCCTACGGCAATCCCTTACAGTTTGGCGACTGGATATTTCCCAAGACCAGCATCCTGGGGATGACCGCATCGGGATATTCCAACGCCATGGATGCGGTGTTGTCGACGGAAATCGTGTTCCAGAAGGACCGCGCCTTCAACTACGGCTTCATCGATGGAAAATTCGGACCCAACATAACGCCGGGGGCGTTCGGCATCATCCAGAAGAACACCCTGACGACCATGTTCCGCATCGACAAGAACATCGACCTGACCGGCATCATCGGCACCAGCCGACCTTCCTTCGGTTCGCTGCAATTCTTCAACACCCGCATCCTGGGCTTCGACAAGAGCGATGAGATCGTGCAACTGGCCTACTGGGACCGCGCCCGTTCCCGCGACTCGGCGATGTTGACCGCCATCCTGGGCATGAACTACAGCAACGACCGCATCAATCCTTCGATCGCGGCAGGCTGGGACATGAGCTACGGCGGCGGCTTCTTCATTCCGTCCGTCGAGTGGGTGCTGGGCGACAACTGGCGCGTGAAGGGCGAACTGGATCTGTTCTATGCCGGAGGCAACACCAAGAACTACTACCTCAGCCCAACCACCGGCGCCTTTGACCGCCAGGGCAGCAGCGCGGGCTTGATGGGCTACTTCGCGAACTCCGACCAGCTCGCGGTCCGCGTGACGCGCCAGTTCTGAATCCCAGACTTGATTAAGGAGATAACATGAAACAGAGATACATCGCCCGCTTCCTCTTGGTGGGGCTGGTAACCATGACTTCGGCAGGCGCTGCGCTGGCGGTCGAACTGGCCGCAGGCACGGTGATCAGCAAGGCCAATATCGACCAGGTCAAGAATGACACCTTCGAGGGCAAGACTATCGCCAGCATGCTGCCGGAAAAGATGGACATGCAGATCCGCAAATACGGCTTGACGCTCAAGCTGCGCAAATCCCAGCCGATCGCACTCGATCCGAAAATGCTCGAGGCAACCCACAAATATGCCGGCCAGGTCAGGTACGATGCGGCAAAGAACGAGGTCAGCGGCTACAAGGCCGGCTTGCCCTTTCCGAACCTCAGCCCTACGGACCCGAACTATGCCGCGAAGCTGGTGTGGAACGTCTACTATGCTTCGCCGGTGGGGCAGGTGATGGACTTCCGTAAATTCGCTTTTCTGCTGATCGATGGCGACAAGGGTCTGGAGCGAACCCAGCACTGGTTCTTCCTGCGTGACTTCATGAAGAATCGGCTGACGGGTTCCGGGGTTCCGGTGGAAGGCGATGGCACCGAGTTCACCCGGACCCTGCTGTTCGCCACCTATCCGGAGGACATCCGCGGCATCGGCACATATACCATCCGCTATGATGGTCCGCAGGTGGAAGACCAATGGGTCTATATCAAGAGCTTCCGCCGCACTCGCCGGCTGCCCGGCGGCGCCTGGATGGATCCGATCGGTGGCACCGACCAACTGAATGACGACATCGAGATCTGGAATGCCCGCCCTAGCTGGTATAAGTCCTTCAAGTATCTCGGCAAGCGCTGGGTATTGGCGACAGTCCGCGGAGCCAAGGCCTGGGACGAGTCGAAGAAGGGCACGCCCGCAGAATTCCCGCTGGTCGATCTCACGCACGCGCCCTACTGGAACCCTCTTGACGAGGTCGAGCCGCGCGAGGTGTATGTCGTAGAGGCCGTTCCGCCGCCCGAGCATCCATACAGCCGCAAGGTGATCTACATCGACACGCAGATCCCGCGTATTTTATACGGCGAGGCCTATGATAAAAAGGGTGATTTTTGGAAGTGGATGGCCTTCAGCAGTCGCCCCCTCAAGGGCGAAGACGGGGTTCAGACCTGGGTCTCTAACCAGGGCCTTGTCATCGACTTCAAGCGCATGCATGCGACGGTCTTCGTTTCCCATCCGTCATGGAGGACCAATACAGCCGTCAAGGCATCGGATGTGACGCTGGGCAAGCTAGAGGCCGCCGGCCAGTAAGAGTACCATAGCAACAGGCCCCTACGGGGGAGTAGGCCGTGCCTGCTCCCCATTTTCCTTGAGAGGATAAGCCATGGCGACGCCGCCCAACAAAGCGGTCGGTCTGGGCGCCAAGTCCGCACTCATCATTGTCGATGCTACCCTCGGTTTCACCGACCCCGGTTCGCCGTTGGGGTGCCCAAGCGATATTGAAGTCGGAGCGATCAAGCGCCTGCTTGGTGCCTTTCGCAGGCACCGGCTACCGATCGTGTTCACGACCAATGCCTATAGCCATCCGGCGGAAGCCAGCGTATTCAGGGAGAAGCTCCCTCTGTTGAATGAACTCGTCGTCGGCGGTGCTCTCGCTGCCATAGACCCGCGCTTGCAGCCACAGGTGGGCGAAGTCGTTCTGAACAAAGGGGTTCCCAGCGCTTTTTTCGACAGCCCCTTACGGCAAATGCTCTGCAATATGGGCGTCGACTCGGTCGTGGTCTGCGGCTTCAGCACCAGCGGTTGCGTCAGGGCGACAGCTGTCGATGCCCTGCAATCCAATTTCCGTCTGATGGTGGTAGCGGATGCCTGCGGCGATCGAGACAGGGCAGCACACGCCGCCAATTTGCGCGACCTCGGGCTCAAGTACGGCGACGTCGTCGATCTCGATACCGCCTTGGAAATGATCGAGCGCCTGCCTTGCTAGAAAAAGTGAACTGCTATGGCAAATACATTGTTTGACAAGGTTTGGGAAGCGCATCAGATTGCAGCACTTGCCGGCAATGTCAGTCTGCTGCATGTGGATCGTCATTTGCTGCATGAGCTAACGGGCTCAGCGGCGATTAAACAGCTGGAAAAACGCGGCGTAGCGATACGCGATCCAGGACTGACCTTCGCCACACTGGATCACGTGATCTCGACCAAGCCGGGTCGCACTACGGGCGATGAGGGCTGGAGTACCGTGATGGTGGACACGCTGCGCGAGCAAACCACGCGCATGAAAATTCAGCGCTTCGACATAGAAGACGGGCGCCAGGGCATTGTGCACGTGATCGGACCCGAAATGGGCCTGACACTTCCTGGCCTCGTCATTGTCTGTGGCGATAGCCATACCTGCACGCACGGCGCATTCGGCGCGATCGCCTGGGGCATCGGCTCTTCCGAACTGGTGCATGTATTGGCAACGCAGACCATTCGGCAACGGCGGCCCAAAACCATGCGCGTGAATTTCAATGGCACACCAAGTGAGGGCGTTGCCGCCAAGGATCTGATTCTTTACTTGATTGGCGTGCTCGGCACCTCAGCCGGCATCGGTTACGCAGTCGAATTCGCCGGTCCGGCAATTCGCCAGCTCGATATGGAAGGTCGCATGACCTTGTGCAACCTGTCTATCGAACTCGGCGCGAAAATGGGCATGATCGCACCGGATGAGGTGACGTTCGCATACCTGCAAGGCCTGGAGTTTGCCCCGAGGGGCGAGCAATTCGATCTGGCCGTCGACAGCTGGAAGCTGCTGGCGTCAGGTGCCGACGCCGTATTTGACAAGGAAGTCGACATCGACGTTGCCGCCGTCAAACCCCAGGTCACTTGGGGCACGAGTCCGGAGCATGCAGCGTCCATTGATGCGACAGTGCCTGATCCGGCGGCTGAAAGTGATTTGGCGCGGCGTGCAGCCCTGGAAGGCGCGCTTGCGTATATGCAGCTGGAGCCCGGCCAACCCATCGACCAGATCCCGATTGACCACGTATTCATAGGCTCCTGTGCGAATAGCCGGTTGTCCGACCTGCAGTCTGCGGCACGGGTAGTCAAGGGCCGACGCATCGCTCCCAACGTCACCGGATGGGTGGTGCCCGGTTCGCTGAAAGTGAAACGACAGGCCGAGAGTGAAGGTCTGGATCGGATTTTTCTTGATGCCGGATTCGAGTGGCGTGAGCCGGGCTGCTCGATGTGCGTGGGCGCAAACGGCGACTTAGTCGGTCCTGGACAGCGTTGCGTTTCGACATCGAACCGCAACTTCGTGGGACGTCAAGGACCCGGCGCGCTGACTCATCTGGCAAGTCCGGCAGTTGCCGCAGCCAGCGCGATCGCGGGCACCATCGCTTGTCCGGAAATGATCGGATACAAATCATGAAGGCATTTACCATATGTGAAGGCTACGCCGCCCCCCTCATGCATGACAACATCGATACCGATCTGATCATCCGCATCGAGCGTATCGCCAAACTCAAGCGTGGTGAATTCGCACCGTGGGCATTCGAGGCGAACCGTTATTTTGCTGATGGCGCTGAGGACCCGAGCTTCGTACTGAATCAGGTCCCATTCCGGAAAGCGCAGATTCTGATCTCTGGCGCCAATTTTGGATGCGGTAGTTCGCGCGAAATGGCGGTGTGGTCAATTGAGGAATTTGGCATACGCTGCATCATCGCACAAAGCTACGGTGATATTTTTTTCGGCAACTGTCTGCAAAACGGCGTGCTGCCGATTACGCTCGAACAAAATCAGATCAATGCGCTGGCGAAAGTGGCAGCGTCAGGCGCCACAGTAAAAGTTGACTTGCAGACCTGCACGATTTCGACCGTTGCGACTGGCGCAATATCATTTGCGTTTCCAGAAGCTCAGCGTCAGGCATTGCTAACTGGGTTCGACGAAGTCGATCAGACGCTGAAAATTGCGTCGCAGATCGACCGGTTTCAGCAGGAGGATCGACGCGTGCGACCTTGGGTTTATAACGTGGGATGATCAGAACGGCCGAAGCGATCAATCCCCAACGATTTTGCGCACTCTGACGCGCTTCGCCTGTCGCCTGGTTGATTCAGCTCCGCTCTCGCGGAACCGAATCAAGCAGGTAGAATGTAAACAATTCTAGTTGTTTGGCTGCTTTACTTCCACTTCGTTGGAGACCGAATCGATGATGAACCTTATCAAGGCTGGCGAAGGCTTCGTTGTATTGTTTAACCAACTTAGGTACGCACAACCGTTCTAGCGCGAGGCGGGCGACCGAGGCGATCGCGGCATGGTGCGCAAGCTTCGGTCGCGACTGAGCAAGGCCTCCTTGCGCGACCTGCTGCAAGTCGGCCTGCCCTCCCTGCTGCTGCTCGTCCTCGGTTTCTGGGCGGCGGCGCAATTCATCCGGCCGGCGCCGCCCCACCAACTCATCCTCAGCACCGGCGGCGAGGGCAGCACCTACCAGCGCTTCGCCGCGCGCTACAAGGAGGTGCTGGCGCGCTACGGCATCGACCTGGTGGAGTTGCCCTCGGCCGGTTCGGTGGAAAACCTGCAGCGTCTGCGCGACGATCGCTCCCCCGTCGATGCCGGTTTCGTCCAGGGCGGCACCGGCAGCGCCGGCGACAACGACCGGCTGCTCTCGCTCGGCAGCCTGTTCTACGAGCCGTTGTGGATTTTCTATCGCGCCGATCTGGCCCCCGGCGGACGGCTCGATCGCCTCACCCAATTGCGCGGCCGGCGCATCGCCATCGGGCCGGCCGCCAGCGGCACGCACCAGCTGGCGCTGGAACTGCTCGAAGCCAACGGCGTCACCGCTGCGAACACGAGGCTCAGCGATCAGGCCGATCTCGCCGCGGTGTCCGCGTTGAAGAGCGGCAAGGCGGACGCCGCGTTCATCGTCGGCGCGACCCAGTCGGCGGCGGTGTGGCTGCTGCTCTACGCCGACGGCATACGCCTGATGAGCGTCAGCCAGGCGGAGGCCTACACCCGGCTGTTCCCTTATCTGGAAAAGCTCACCCTGCCCGCCGGCGCGGTCGATCTGGCGCGCGACATCCCGGCGCACGACGTCACCCTGGTCGCGCCGATGGCGACCCTGCTGGTGCGCGCAGACACGCATTCGGCGCTGATCGACCTGCTCTTGCAGGCGGCGACCGAGGTGCACGGCGGCCCGGGGATTTTCCAGAAGCCGGGCGAGTTTCCGAAC
>JAJZRT010000511.1 GCA_021802595.1 Pseudomonadota bacterium | reverse complement strand
ACCACCAACGGCATCGACGGCATCCTCGGCGAATGCGGCGGCTCCTGCGCCTGCGCCACCTGCCACTGCTATGTGGAGGAATCGCGCCTGGGTGACATCCCGCCCGCCAGCGAGAACGAGCTCGCCATGCTGGAGAACGTGGCTGCCGAGCGCAAACCCAACAGCCGCCTGGCGTGCCAGATCAAGGCATCCCCCAAACTCGAAGGGTTGATCGTCAGCCTGCCCACCACGCAGGAATAAGATCGGTCGCATGACGCACCCCATCCTCATCGTCGGCGCGGGCCAGGCCGCCGTGCAGACCGCCGAAGCCCTGCGCGCCGGCGGCTGCGAAACGCCCATCACCCTGCTCGGCGACGAGCCGCACGGCCCCTACCACCGCCCGCCGCTCTCCAAGGCCTGGCTGGCTGGCGAGATGGACGCCGCACAGCTCGTGATGCGCGCGCCCGAGATGCTGGCGCGCAAGAGCATCGAGCTGCGCACCGGCGCCAAGGTCACCGCGATCGACCGCGCCGAGAAGACCGTGACGCTGGCCGACGGCAGCACCCTGCCCTACAGCCAGCTCGTGCTGGCCACGGGCTCCACGCCGCGCGTGCTGCCCCTGCCCGGTGCCGACGCACAAGGCGTATTGGCCCTGCGCAGCCGCGACGACGCCGGCACCATCGCCGCGCGCATGGCGGTCTGCATCGAGCAGCAACTACCCGTCGTGGTCATCGGCGGTGGTTTCATTGGCCTCGAAGTGGCCGCCACCGCACGCAAGAAAGGACTGCCGGTCACCGTGCTGGAAGCCGCGCCGCGGCTGCTGGGCCGCGTGCTGGCGCCCATGCTGTCGGACTGGTACGCCCAGCTGCACCGCAGCCACGGCGTGCAGCTCGTGCTGGGCGCGCAGATCGCCGCCATCGAACATGACGGCGGCCACACCGTCACCGGCGTGCGCATGGCCGACGGCACGGTGCATCCGGCCGGCCTGGTGGTGGTGGGCATCGGCGTCAGCGCCAATGACGAACTCGCGCGCACGGCCGGGCTGGAATGCGAGCGCGGCATCGTCGTCGACGCCTGCGGCCGCACCAGCGACAGCTCCATCGTCGCCGCCGGCGACTGCACCGCACGCCGCCTGGCGGACGGCAGCCTGCTGCGCCTGGAATCGGTCAACAACGCCACCGAGCAGGGCAAGAGCGCCGCCGCCGCCCTGCTGGGCCAGGAGCGCCCTTTCACGAGCACACCCTGGTTCTGGAGCGACCAGTACGACAAGAAGCTGCAGATGGCCGGCCTGTCCCTGGGGGCCGACCAGTGGGCGGTACGCGGCAATATGGCGGGCGACCTGTCCACCGCCAGTTTCACCGTCTACCACTACAAGGGTGACAAGCTGGTTGCCGCCGACAGCGTCAACGCCAGCAAGGACCACCTGCTGGTGCGCAAGCTGCTGGATGCCGGCATTTCGCCGACCCGGGAGCAGGCGGCCGACACAGGTTTCGAACTCGCCGGTCTGTTGACCCGCGGATAGGCCGGTACGACGCGATACTCAAGCGAGCACGCAACGGTCACGCCCGCCCTGCTTGCCGCGCAGCATGGCGAAATCTGCACGGTCCACGGCCGATGACAGCGTATCGTGCTCCGAGACCTGCGTGAGCCCTGCGGTCACCGTCATCCGCAAGGGTGTTCCGTCCTGAAGTGGCAAAGGGTGCGTGCGCACCTCTAGCAGCAAACGCGCCATGACGGCCGGCGCGCCACCCCCCAGCAGCAGGAAAAGAAACTCCTCGCCGCCATAGCGGACCAGGATGTCATTGCCCCGAAGACAGTCAGCCATGAGGTGCGCCAGGTGCTGCAGAGCGAGGTCGCCCGTGGCATGGCCCCAGCGGTCGTTCACGTCCTTGAAGTGATCCACATCCACCATGGCCAGGTAAAGCGGCACGCCGCTGCGGGCGGCGTCCCGCACGCGCAGATCAAAGGCGTAGTGCAGACCGTGCCGCAGGGGCAGCCCGGTGAGCGCGTCATGCTGCAGCACGGAATCGGCCACCTTCTGGCGCAGGCGATTCAACTGTTCCACCATACCGGTCTGGCCGGCTTCATAGGCTTGGAGGGCCTGCAATGTGGCCGCCTGGCCTTGCGTGGAAGCGGCGCAGAGGACGCGTACCGCGTCATGCATGGCTTCATGGAACCGCTCTACCTCGGCTGTGATGGTGCCATCAAGGCTGGCCAGTGCTTCTCGCTCGGTGACAAACCACTGACCAAAAGTGCACCGGCGATGCGCGTCGGGCTGCAGCATGTCGTCCCCGGGCGACTCGTGCAGCAGTGAGCAGCGCATGGGGCGCTGGTTCCATGCCAGATGCGCCTGTATGCCTTGGTCGATACCGGCAAGCAGTCGCTCAAGCTGTGACGATACAGGTGCTGGCATGGATGGCTGCTCTTGCGTAACCCGATGTCTCGCATCTTACAGACGCCCCAGCGCGTCGGAAGATCACGCCTGCGCACCGGCCGGCACACCTTGCGAAAAATCTCACACCAGCCGCGATCTCCGGTCCGCGACGCCCTCGCGCCGCTTCATTCCCTGCGCAATGGGCAATGGATGTGGCGTCGACAGACCTCAAGTCGCCGAGGCGCCCTCCCTTGCACCGGAACGGATTGCACATCACGAGAGAGTGCTCGACACGGCATCCTGACGTCAGGTGATTGCCTCTTGTCCGATAACAGCAAACTGATCAGGGTTGAACCCGCTAGCACGGAAGAAGAAACCCAGCCGCTTGCTGCGAAATGGATGTTCGCGTTAGGGTTGCACGTTTCCAGGGAACTGCCAGCGCAAGGGGAAGCCTAATGACGAGGTACGGTGACGATCAGGCGTTGCGGATGGAAGGCGGGGTGCGGCGGACAACGCCACGTAGCTGGCTACCAGGCCGACACCCTGCGCATAGTCCCCACGACGGCCCCTCCCTGCGCCGATGCCCAGACCACAGCGTGGCAAGACCATCCTCCACTCCGCAAGAACCGTGACCGAGTTCATGTTCAAGCACATCCTTCGCAACAACACACCACAGGACTGGCTGTTCGCGCTGCTCGCCTTGTCGCTATGCATGCTGGTCTTCGAAGTGGTCCGGCGACTGATCCTGCGTCGCCTCAACCGCATGGACCGCCCCGGCTACTTGGCGGCGCAGCTGTTCATAGACGTCGTGTCTGCCACCCGGATTCTGCTTTCGGCCGCGATCGGCCTCTACGCGGCGGTGCAATTCCTCAACCTGCCCGCCGCGGGCGAAAAGGCAGCGGACCGCGTGTTTCTCGCGCTGCTGATGGTGCAGGGCGGCCTGTGGGCCAGCCGCATCCTGGATTTCTGGCTGAACAGGCGGTTCGAGTCTACCGACCCCTCCACCGACGGGGCTCGCACGATGACGCGCTCCTGGCTTTCCTTCATCGGGCGCGTCGTGCTGTGGAGTCTGGTCGCTCTGCTGATCCTGGACAACCTGGGCATCAATGTCACCACCCTCGTGGCCAGCATGGGCATCGGCGGCATCGCGGTGGCCCTGGCGGTGCAGAACATCCTGGGCGACCTGTTTGCCTCGCTCTCCATTGCCATCGACCAGCCGTTCGTGATCGGGGACTTCATCATCGTCGACGACCTGATGGGCACCGTGGAGCACGTCGGACTGAAGACCACCCGCATCCGCAGTCTCAGCGGCGAGCAGCTCATCTTCTCCAACAACGACCTGCTCAAGAGCCGCATCCGCAATTACAAGCGCATGCACGAGCGACGCATCGAATTCCGTATCGGGGTGACCTATGACACGCCCCCGGAAAGGCTCCAGCGCATTCCGGATGTGATGCGCGAGGCGATCACGGCTCAGCAGCGGGTCCGTTTCGACCGCGCCCACTTCAAGGGGTTCGGCCCATCCTCACTGGATTTCGAGGCGGTCTACTACGTGCTCGACCCGGACTACCAGATCTACATGGACGTGCAGCAGGCCATCAACCTGCACCTGGTGCGGGAGTTCGGCCAGCGCGGCATCAGCTTTGCGTTCCCGACACAAACGGTGTATCTGGCTGGTGGGCCCGCGCCGGCGCCCGCCGGCTCGACGCAAAGCCAA
>JAJZRT010000510.1 GCA_021802595.1 Pseudomonadota bacterium | reverse complement strand
CCGATCTACCTGATGGACAACGAAATCGAAACGCATCATCACGAAGGCGAGGTGCCGGTGCACGTCGTTGCCAAGCTGGGCGATGGCATGCCCGCATTCGGCATCGTGGCGGCGGTGATGGGGGTGGTTCACACCATGGAATCGGTCGGCCTGCCGCCCGCTGAACTAGGGATCCTGATTGCGCACGCCCTGGTCGGGACCTTCCTCGGCATCCTGCTGGCCTACGGCTTTGTCGGCCCGCTTTCCACGCTGCTCGAACAGAAACTGCACGAATCGACCAAGATGTTCCAGTGCATCAAGGTGACCCTGCTGGCCAGCATCAACGGCTATGCGCCGGCGATCGCGGTCGAGTTCGGGCGCAAGGTGCTGTTCTCGACCGAGCGTCCTTCCTTCAGCGAGCTGGAAGAGCACGTCAAGAGTGCGAAATCGCGCTGATGCCCCGTTGCCGGTCTGAATACAGCGATCCATGAGCGAGCAGAAAGCCCCCATTATCATCAAGCGCGTCAAGAAGGTGGCAGGCGGCCATCATGGCGGCGCCTGGAAGATCGCCTATGCCGATTTCGTGACGGCGATGATGGCCTTCTTCCTGCTGATGTGGCTGCTGGGATCGACCGCCAAGGGCGATCTGAACGGAATTGCGGAGTATTTCAAGACGCCGCTCAAGGTAGCCATGCAGGGCGGCTCCGGCAGCGGCGACAGTTCCAGCGTGATCAAGGGGGGCGGGACCGATATCTCGCGCAAGGCCGGGCAGGTCAAGAAAGGCGAGACCCAGGCCGAGAAGAAATCCTACAATCTGAAGGCCGCCCAGGCCGAGCTCGAGCGCATCGAAGCGGCCAACCTCAAGCAGCTGAAGAAACGCATGGAGATGGCGATCGACGCCAACCCCACGCTCAAACAGTTCAAGCGGCAACTGCTGATCGACATCACCAGCGAAGGCCTGCGCATCCAGATTGTCGACGAGCAGAACCGGCCCATGTTCAACATGGCGAGCGCCGAACTGCAGCCCTACACCAAGATCATCCTGCATGATATCGGCAAGATGCTGAATGACGTGCCGAACCGCATCAGCCTGTCGGGCCATACCGATGCCACGCCTTACGCCAACGGCGGGCGCGGATACAGCAACTGGGAACTGTCGGCCGATCGCGCCAATGCCTCGCGGCGCGAACTGATCGCCGGCGGCATGGACGAAGCGAAGATGCTGCGGGTGGTCGGGCTGGCATCGTCCGTTCCGTTCGGCCAGGCTGCGCCCCATGATCCGGTCAATCGGCGCATCAGCATCATCGTGATGAACAAGCGCACCGAGGAAGCCATCACCAAGGAAGCCAGCGGCGTGAGCGTGGCGGGCGAGGCCGATGCGCGCGAGGAAGTGACGAAGGCAAACGCCCCGAAATAATTCGCCCCCGCAGGCCTACGGGTGGACGACTTGAGTGTAAATAGCGGGCCAAATCCACCCTTATTCCCCTGATTGCCAGTGCCGGGCATGACCAATAATTCAGCCTGAAGAAAGCCCGTCTCGCGCATGCGCACGAGACGGTTCCCTCATACCAGGTGAGCAGGGATGGCTGAAGAAAGCGATCAGGAACGGACAGAAGCCCCATCGCCACAGCGATTGGAGAAGGCGCGCGAAGAAGGCCAGGTGCCGCAATCGCGCGAGCTGGCCACGTTCGTCGTGCTGATGACCAGTGGCGCGGCCTTGTGGATGATGGCCGGCGGCCTCGCCCAGACCCTGTCGACGATCGTGCGCGGCGGGCTGCAGTTCGAGCCGGCCATCGCACGCGACAGTTCCTACGTCATGGCGCAGCTGTCGGACCAGTTCACGACGGCGGCGCTGGCGCTTGCCCCCTTCCTCGGCCTGGTGGTGGTCGCGGCCCTGGCTTCGCCGCTGCTGCTGCGCGGCTGGCTGTTCAGCACCAAGGCCATCATGCCGGATTTCAAGCGCCTGAACCCGCTGTCGGGGATCCAGCGCATGTTTTCCACGCAGGGCCTGGTCGAGCTGGTCAAGTCACTGGCCAAGGTCGGGCTGCTCGGTGCGGTCGCGGTCTGGCTGATCTGGTCCAATCTCGATGCGATTTTCGCCCTCGGCATGGAGGAACCGAACGGTGCCATCCAGCACATGGGCGATCTCATAGGCAAGGTGTTCCTGCTGGCTTCAGGCGCGATGATCTTCATCGTCGTGCTGGACCTGCCGTACCAGCTCTGGAGCTACTTCAGCAAGCTCAAGATGAGCAAGGAAGAACTGCGCCAGGAAGCCAAGGAGTCGGAAGGCGATCCGCACATCAAGGCGCGCATCCGGGCCCAGCAGCGCGAAGCGGCCCGCCGCCGCATGATGTCCGAGGTGCCCACCGCCGATGTCGTGGTGACCAACCCGACGCATTACGCGGTCGCCCTCAAATACAGCGAAGGCAAGATGCGCGCTCCGCGCGTGGTGGCCAAGGGTGCGGATGCCGTTGCCGCCCGCATCCGTGAACTCGCCGCCGAGAACAGGGTGCCGCTGCTGGAGGCGCCGCCGCTGGCGCGTGCGCTGTTCCGCCACACCGAACTTGGCGATGAAATTCCGGCCACCCTGTACGCAGCGGTGGCCGAAGTGCTGGCCTACGTGTTCCAGCTGCGTCATTTCCAGCAGGTCGGCGGGGCCTACCCCGAAGCGCCCACCGCCCTGCCGGTTCCTCCTGAACTCGATCCGCTGCAGGCCTCTGTATGAACGGTACCCTGAGTCTTTCCAGTATCTTCAGCAGCACCAATGCCCGCGCGCTGGCGGCACCGCTGTTCATCGTCCTCATCCTGGCGATGCTGGTGCTGCCGTTGCCGCCGTTTGCGCTGGACATGCTGTTCACCTTCAACATCGCGCTTTCCATCATGGTGCTGCTGGTGGGCCTGTCGACGAAGAAAGCGCTCGATTTCGCCGCCTTCCCGACCGTGTTGCTGCTGTCCACGCTGCTGCGCCTGTCGCTCAACGTCGCCTCCACCCGCGTGGTGCTGCTGCACGGCCATACCGGCCCCGATGCGGCGGGCAAGGTGATCGAGGCCTTCGGCCACTTTTTGGTCGGCGGCAACTACACGGTCGGCATCATCGTGTTCGTCATCCTGGTGGTGATCAACTTCATCGTCATCACCAAGGGCGCCGGCCGCATCGCCGAGGTCAGCGCGCGCTTCACCCTCGACGCGATGCCGGGCAAGCAGATGGCGATCGACGCCGATCTCAACGCCGGCCTGATCGACGAGAACGAGGCGCGTCGGCGCCGCGCCGAGATCGCCCAGGAGTCCGATTTCTACGGTTCGATGGATGGTGCCTCGAAGTTCGTGCGCGGCGACGCCATCGCCGGCATCCTGATCCTGCTGATCAACATCATCGGCGGCCTGGTCATCGGCCTGATGCAGCACGGCCTGTCGCTGGCCGACGCGGCACAGAACTACACCCTGCTGGCGATCGGCGACGGCCTGGTGGCGCAGATTCCGGCGCTGGTCATCTCGATCGCCGCCGGCGTCATCGTCAGCCGCGTCAGCACCGAGGAAGACATCGCCGGACAGATGCTGTCCAACGTGTTCAACAAGACGCAGGCGCTCTATATCACCGCGGCGATTCTCGGCATGATGGGGATGATTCCGGGCATGCCGAACCTGGCCTTCCTGCTGCTGGCCAGCGGCATGGTCTGGCTGGCCCGGAGGGGAAGCCGGAAGCAGGAGGAAACGCCGGCCGAAGTGGAGACGGCGCCGCCCGCCGCACTCGAATCCCAGGAAGCCAGCTGGGAGGATGTCGCGCCCATCGACACCCTGGGGCTGGAGGTCGGCTATCGCCTGATTCCGCTGGTGGACAGCGCCGCCGACGGCGAACTGGTGCGCCGCATCAAGGGCATCCGCAAGAAATTCGCACGCGAAATCGGCTTCCTGCCGCCTGCCGTGCACATCCGCGACAACCTGGAGATCAATCCGAACAGCTATCGCATCACGCTCAAAGGCGTGGAGATCGGCAGCGGCGAGGTGCGTACCGGCTCCTTCCTGGCCATCGATCCGGGCAGCGCCGCCACCACGCTGCCCGGCGTCGCCACGCGCGATCCCGCCTTCGGCCTG
>JAJZRT010000509.1 GCA_021802595.1 Pseudomonadota bacterium | reverse complement strand
ATCTCACCATCGCGTACATCTGGAGCTTGGTCTGCTCGTTCTGAATCATGGCCTGCTCGGCGGCGATACGGCCTTGCAACTCGGCAATCGCCTTGGGGTCGGGCGTGTCGTTGATCTTCGCCATGAGCAGGTCGATTTGGTTCAGCCGTGACTTGGCCTTGTCGTAGGCGTCCAGGGCGAAAGCCTTGTCCTGGGCACCTTTGACGGCCTGGGCCTCGCACGCGGTGCGCTGGTCCGCGATCTTGAAATGGGCGCAGGCATCGAATGCCTTGGTGTCTTCATAGATCGACTGCGCCCGGCCGCTCAGGCCGGCATAGCCGCCCGTTTTCACGGCGTCATAGACGCCCTGCCAGTCGGCCGGCAGATACTCGCGCAGCGCCGGGTTGTTCAGGATGTTGCCGAGGCCGCGCGAGCCAGTCAGGGACTCGTACTGCTGCTTCATCTGGTTGATCTGGCTGGTCATCTGGTCGTACTGCATCTTCCATTTGGCGATGGTTTCGACCTGGGCGGCGATCTGCTGCGCGATGGAAGCGCCGTCGGTGACCGGGATTTGGGCCTTGGCCTCATGGTTGCCGAAGATCATCCAACCGGCTACGCCGAGGACGGCCAGGACTTTGATTGTGCTCATGTGATTGCCACTCCTTTTTGGTGAGAAGAAGGGGACGCTGGCCGTCTTTCCGACCTGTCTGCCGGCTCTTTCGAGCTACTGTTCCCGGCAGTCAGCCCCGCATTACTTGGGGCGGCACCCTGCCCGCATTGCACGGGCTTCGGGCTAATCACAACGGTCTTTCCGCGTCGTCAGGGCCGTCTTTTCCGGTTCCCACGGTCACGCCACTTTCGGCGGGTCAGATCGGCATCTTGATGCCTTCCCCGATCATCAGGCCCTTCTTTTCAGGCCAGCAGCCCGGTACGCCGAAGCGCTCTTGGGGCAAACAAGCGTCCCCCTTGGGGGATACGGTGACCGGGGATAACCCGGTCGATTTACCAATCGGTTCGATCAATACTGAATTCTTCGCTCAAGTACGGAATATTAGCAAGCTCCTCCAAGGCTTGATCCACGGTTCTGAACCAGAGTTGACGTCCGTGGCCATCAACAACGCGCCGGAGATCTCCGGCGTTCTCCACGCTCAAGGCGTATCCATGCCGCCGATTCGCTTTCAGGATCACGCGCACGAGCCCCGTTCGCTCCAAGCTGTCGCAGTAAGCATCCAGGTCTCCATAGCGCAAGGTCGCAGTCGGGCGGCGGCTCTGCGGCCGGGTAGTCATTCGACGGTGGCCCCCTTTCTCCCCAGCATGGTCTGGATGCGCTCCAAGTGATGACGAATGACCTCGGGCGAAGCTGTCTGAACTGGTGTCTCGGCTGGTGTGCTCTGAATGCGCAATCTCTTTTCCTTCGCGGCAAGGCCGGCCGACGGCGCGAAACGTCCTCGATGAAAGCGATCCAGAACCGCACGAAACCAGCGTTCAGGACTGGTCTTGATGCTCTGCGTTGCCATTACCCCGGCGAGTTCGTCTAGAAGCATCTGTGCATCATTGACATTGAGTTCATTCACCATAGGGGCGATGGCACTGCGCTCCCGCTCATTCAGGCGCGAAGGCCACACCAATGCGCCGCAGGCGCCTTTCTCCGCCTCGCCCGGTACGGGCGAAGGGGGCGGCGTGTGGATAACTCTCGCCGGTAGTTGTAGTGACGATTTATTGATGGTTCTAGTTGGTGGTTCATGGGGCGACGTAGCCCTGTCACCGGGGGGTGTCACCCGTGTCACCGGGGGCATGACGCCCGTGTCGCCCCCCGGTGCCAATCTGTCGGAGGGGGGTGACAATCTGTCGGGGGGAGAGGCGAGACTGAGACTATAGACATTGGAAGACTGGCTTCCGTCCTTCCGATAGTTACGCTCGATGTGTAGGAACCCAGCCGCTTCCAGTTCCTTCAAGACGCGCTGTACCGTGCGCTCGGACGTGCAGCACTTTTCGGCAATGAGGCGCACACGCGGCCAGCACTGGCCGACCTCATCGGCCGCATCAGCCAGGGCCATCAGGATCAGCTTTGAATTGGGTGGTAGCCGCTGCTCCCATGCCCAGTTCATCGCCTTGATGCTCATTGCGCCAGCACTCCTTGCGCACTGCCATCGAGCGCGAGCGCGTCCTTCACTTGGAGGGTGCGGAAATACACGCGCCGGCCAACTCGCAGCATCGTGGGCTTGAGCTTGCGGGCGACGTCCGTGTTTGAGTACAGCGCGACTCGAATACCGTCTGGCGTGCGACCGAGCAATCCCGCCACATCGCCAAGACTCATGAGTGGGCCATACCGTTGAAGCAGATATTCTTCCGTTGTCATCAATACATCCACCGAAATAATGAGTAGATGGGCGTATTTTTTGACTGATATGGCTATTGGTCAAACTTAAGTCGTTGATTTTCAAAGCCAAAATTAGCTATCTCGCCATACCAAAATGCACCATTCGCGATTACCAAAATGAGGTGTCTTGGTGTCGAGCATTTCGCGGATAGAAAAATATCTTTTCAAATCAAATAATTGCGCCAGCTATGGAAATAAGAGAATTCATTGAAATAATTCATGGATTTCCGGTCTTTTTCACCACCTGATCGAGCTTGCCCACCAAATCCTCCGCGCGCAGATGGGTGTAGCGCTTGAGCATCTGCATCGACTTGTGGCCGCTGATGGCCGCGACCTCCTGATCGGACAAGCCTGCTTCCACAAAGCGGCTGACGGCTTCGTGGCGCAGATCGTGAAAGCGGAAGTCCGGCACGCCGGCATCCTTCTTGATGCGCGTCCAGATCGGATTGAACTGGTAAGCCCGGCGCTTGTTGTCACGTCCAGGCTCACCGAAAAAGATCAGGTCGGTATCAATGGGGCGCACCGGGTTGTTCAGCGCCTCACGAAACAGCCGGGTCGCCTCGACCGTCAGGGGAACGGTACGCGACATCGTGTTCTTCGTTTCCTGGAGGCGCACCACGCGCCGGTCAAGATCGACCTGGTTCCGGCGCAAGCCTGTGATCTCCGAAGAACGCATTCCTGTTTCGAGCGCGATGCGCACGATCCAGCCGAGCATTGGGTTCGAGTGAGCATCGACCGCCGCCATCAGGCGGGTTTCTTCTTCTCGCGTGAGCCGTCGATCCCGTCCAGGGCTGGGCGCTGGACGGCGAATGCTTTGCACGGGGTTGTAGGTCAGGCCGATGCCCCATTCCTTGATCGCCACGTTGAACAGGTGGCCGAGTAATGCGAGATCGAGACGTACCGTGTTGGGCGAACGGGGCTTGGGGGCTGGCTTGCCCTTGGCGTCCTTGCGATCCAGGCCAGCGAGCCGGTCGTCGCGGTACTTGGCGATCAGCTCCGGTGTCAGCGCGGCCAGCGAATACTTGCCCAGGTTCTGCATCAACGGCTTCGCGTGTCTCGCGTCGCTGTCGGCCGATGCCGGGCGCTTGGTTGGGGAGACTTCGGATAGATAGCGCTTGAGCGCGTCCTCGATGGTCATGCGCTCGGACGGCGCACGTTGGATATAGACGCCGCGCACCATTTCGTCTTCGGTGCGCCGCGCCCAATCCTCGGCGTCGCGTTTGGTGCGGAAGGTCTTGGCTGTGGCCGGCCATCCCGTCTTGCGGATGAGCGCTTTCCACGTGCCTGAGGGTGTCTTGACGATGGTCGCCATTCGGTTGCTCCAGAACAGGGCTCGTGTACCGCCACTGTACCGAAACTGTACCGACGCGCCAGCGCAAGCAAAGATGGTGGGCCCAGCAGGACTTGAACCTGCAACCAACGGATTATGAGTCCGCTGCTCTAACCAATTGAGCTATAGGCCCTTTTTGCTTTTTTGATGGGGCGGAAGGGTGGCCGCCCCGCTCAATTCTGCCCCGCCGATCTGGCCTCGATCAGTGGATTATGAGTCCTCTGCTCTAACCAACTGAGCTAACGCCCCAAGGGGTGCGCTGCCCTGCCTCGTAGGCGGCGCAGCGGCGCGTATTGTAGGGGCTACTTCCGGTGACTCAGGGCGTTGGAGACCAGCTTGGAGGTGATGTCCACGATCTGGATCATGCGGTCATAGGGCATGCGCG
>JAJZRT010000508.1 GCA_021802595.1 Pseudomonadota bacterium | reverse complement strand
GTCCGCGTCAGCCTGAATGTGGGCTGGGCGGCAGGAATCCAGACGGGCCGGGCAGGCGGCGGCCGGTGAGCGTTTTAACCGGCAGGGTATCCAATTGGACAGGCAAAACTTGGCCTGAACCGGCAGTAGTGTATATGAAAATGAAGGACTTAGAGAAAGATTCGGTCAGGCGGCTGAAGATCGACGACAGCGCGGACGGCCAGCGTCTCGACAACTTTCTGATGGCGCGGCTGAAAGGCGTGCCGAAAAGTCGCATCTACAAGCTGGTGCGGGGGGGGGAGGTACGGATCAACGGCGGCCGCGTCGACGTCAGCTATCGCCTGAGACTGGGTGACGAAGTGCGCATTCCGCCGGTGCGCCTGGCCGTTCCCGTGATCACCCCCGCCACCCACCTGCCGCAGGGCGGCATCCGCCTGCTGCCGGCCATCCTCTACCGCGACGACGCCCTGATCGCGCTGAACAAGCCGGCCGGCATGGCCGTGCATGGCGGCAGCGGCATTTCGCGCGGGGTGATCGAGCAGATGCGGCTGGAACTGCCGGAGTGCCGCTATATGGAACTGGTGCACCGGCTCGACCGCGAGACCTCGGGCGTCCTGCTGATCGCGCTGAAGCGGCGCGCGCTCACCGGGCTGCACGCGGCGATGCGGGACGGCGGGATCGAGAAGCGCTATCTGACGCTGGTGGCGGGGCGCTGGCCCAACCCCGTGCAGCATGTGAAGCTGCCGCTGCACAAGCGGGTGACCGACGAGGGCGAGAAGCGCGTGACGGTGCGCGACGAAGGCCAGGCCGCGCACACCATCTTCCGCCGTATCGAGGTATTCGCCAACTTCACCCTGCTGGAAGCGGAACTGAAGACCGGGCGCACCCATCAGATACGCGTGCACACCTCGCATCTGGGCTTCCCGATCGCGGGCGACGACAAATACGGCGATTTCGAGCTCAACAAGCGCCTGATGAAGCAGGGACTGAAGCGCATGTTCCTGCACGCGGCGAAGCTCGTCTTCGACCACCCGATCACCGGCGAGCGCATGACGGTCGAAGCGCCGCTGCCCGCCGACCTGGCTACTTTTCTGGACACATTGAAGCATGCCCAAGCAGTTTGACTTGTTGATTTTCGACTGGGACGGCACCCTGATGGACTCCGCCGGGGTGATTGTCGACTCGATCCAGCGCGCCTGCGAGGACATCGGTCTGGCCGCGCCGAGCGAACGCGCCTCGCGCCAGATCATCGGCCTCGGGCTGGTCCAGGCGCTGCAGACCCTGCTGCCGGATCTGCCTGCCGACGACTACCCCAGGCTGGTCGAACGCTATCGCCATCATTATCTCGGACGCGACGCCGACCTGCCGCTGTTCGCCGGGGTGGCCGGCGGCATCCGCGACCTGCACGCGCGGGGATTCCGGTTGGCGGTGGCCACCGGCAAAAGCCGCATCGGCCTCGAACGTGCGCTCGAAGCCAGCGGGCTGGGGGCCTGGTTCGCCGCCACCCGTTGCGCCGACCAGACGCACTCCAAGCCGCACCCGGCGATGGTGCTGGAACTGATAGACGAGCTCGACGCCGATCCGGCCCGCACGCTGGTGATCGGCGACACCAGCCACGATCTGCTGATGGCGTCGAATGCCGGCGTCGCCAGCCTGGGGGTGACCTACGGCGCACACGAGGCCGGCGACCTGCATCCGCATGCGCCACTCGCCCTGATGGGCAGTTTCGTCGAGGTCCATGCATGGCTGAGCACGAACGCCTGATCTGCGCCGCCAGCGAGTTGGTCGAACTCGGCCGCGGCGTACGTTTCGAGCTGACCCGTTTCGGCCAGCCGCAGCAGGCCTTCGTGGTGCGTTACGAGGGACAGCCGCGTGCGTTCCTCAACCAGTGTGGCCACGTGCCGGTGGAGCTCGACTGGCAGGAAGGCGAGTTCTTCGACTACTCGCGGCTATACTTGATCTGCTCCACCCACGGCGCGCTCTACCACCCGGCAAGCGGACACTGCGTCGGCGGACGGTGTGCCGGGCGCGGCCTGATCCCGGTCCCGGTCGTCGAACGCGACGGCCATGTGTATATGTTGGAAACAGCCTGATGGAAGAACAATGAGCGAGCAAGAAAAACCTGCCCCGGCAAACTGGGAACGTGACGTCCTGGAAAAGCTGGCGCTGTCGGCAATCCAGGAGCAGCGCCGCAGCCGCCACTGGAGCATCCTGTTCAAGACGCTGGGCTTTCTCTATCTTTTCATCATCCTGTTCCTGGCGGCGGGCTGGTTCGGGTCGGATGGCGTGTCCATCAAGGAACACACCGCGCTGGTCGACCTGCAGGGCGAGATCGCATCCGACAAGGCCAGTGCCGATACGGTGATCGCCAGCCTGCAGAGCGCGTTCGACGACAAGAAGACCAAGGGGGTGGTCCTGCGCATCAACAGCCCCGGCGGCAGCCCGGTCCAGGCCGGCCAGATCCATGACGAGATCAAGCGTCTGCGGGCCTTGCATCCGGACATTCCGCTGTATGTCGTGGTGGACGACATCTGCGCTTCGGGCGGCTATTACGTCGCCGTCGCGGGCGACAGGATCTTCGTCGACAAGGCCAGCATCGTCGGTTCCATCGGCGTATTGATGGACGGCTTCGGCTTCACCCAGACGATGCAGAAACTCGGCGTCGAGCGTCGCCTGCTGACCGCGGGCAAGAACAAGGGCTTCCTTGACCCGTTCTCGCCGGTCGACCCCACGCAGGAGGCATATGCCAGGCAGATGCTCGAGGAGATCCACCAGCAGTTCATCGGCGTCGTGCGCGAAGGCCGTGGCAAGCGCCTGAAGGAAACGCCCGACATGTTCAGCGGGCTGGTGTGGAGCGGCCAGAAGAGCATCGAACTCGGGCTCGCCGACGGGATCGGCACGGTCGAGTCGGTCGCGCGCGACGTCATCAAGGCCAAGGACGTCGTCGACTTCACCCAGCACGAAGGCCTCGCCGAAAGGCTCGCGGGCCGCCTCGGCGCCTCGATGGCGGCGGCGCTTTCGCCGCTGGAGAAGGCCGGCTTCAGCCTCCGGTGAGCGACTACCTTCCGATTCCCTGCATTCAGCACGAACGCCTCGAATTCGCCGTCCTGACGAAGCAGTGGCTGGCGCTTGAGGTCGACGGCGTGGCGCAGCGGCTGCTGCCGCTCGACGTCTATACGCGGAATGGGGCCGAATGGCTGCAGGCGCAAACCGACACGGGCGAAACGGTCACGCTCCGCCTCGACCGGCTCCGCGTCTGAACCGCGACCGCTACGCGGCGATCCCGAATACTACCAGCCGGTCCTTGACCGTTGCGCCCTGGCCGCGCCAGGCGCTCGCGCTGCAGGTGCGGATCAGCTGGCTAGGCAGGCTGAGGTCGGCGCCGACGCTGACGAGCGTGTCCGGTGCCAGCGTGGCGGCGAGAGTGTCGAGCAGGGCGGTACTGCGGTAGGGGGTTTCGATGAAGATCTGGGTAGCGTGATCGCGCCGCGCGGCCTTTTCCAGTTCACGGATCTTCTGGCTGCGTTCGGGCTCCTTCGCCGGCAGGTAGCCGTGGAAGGCGAAGCGCTGACCGCCGAGGCCCGAGGC
Organism: Pseudomonadota bacterium; assembly: GCA_021802595.1. Next base: position 516 of record JAJZRT010000508.1, on the reverse strand, counting down.
CATCAGCGCCAGCAGGATCGATGACGGGCCGATCAGCGGAACCACCGGGATGTTCGCACGATGCGCGGCCAGGACCAACGCCGCGCCGGGGTCGGCTACCGCGGGGCAGCCGGCCTCCGACAGCAGGCCGACGTCGTGGCCGGCCTTGAGCGGTGCCAGGAGCGTGGCGATTGCGGTGGTGGGTGTGTGTTCGTTGAGTTCTTCGATGTGCAGCGCCTGGATCGGCTGCGGATGGCCCATCGCCTTCAGATGCGCGCGCGCGGTCTTGGCGCGTTCGACGACAAAGTGATCGAGCTTGCGCGCGACGGCAAGGGTGTCGGGTGGCAGGCAGGCCTCGGGGCTGACCGGGCCGAGCGGCACCGGGATCAGGTAAAGGGTGGCCACGCTATTGGGTTATCCATTGCGCATAACAAGGTTCCCGTTCGCCCTGAGCCTGTCGAAGGGCATGTCCGAATGGGCACAGGGCTTCGACAGGCTCAGTCCGAACGGTAATCGAGAAGGTCACGATTTACAGAT
>JAJZRT010000507.1 GCA_021802595.1 Pseudomonadota bacterium | reverse complement strand
ATTCGGGCTATACGGTCCTGTCGCCCACGCTCAGCCTGAACATTCCCAACCGGGAGCGGAGCCTGGCGTGCGAGGCCGTGCACAAACACAGCATGGACGACGACGTGGCCGAGATCGGACGCTGGGTGGCCTGGCTGAAGTCGCACGGCCACCGCTCCATCGTGCTGATCGGCCACAGTTTCGGCAGCCTGCAGTTGCTGGCGTATCTGAGCGCCCACCCCGATCCTGCGGTCAAGGGTTATATCGGCGCTTCGCTGATCGAGGCCCAGATCGGCACGGTGCCGCGTCCGGCCCTGATCGCCCAGCTGGAAGGCCGCGTAGGAAGCGGGCAACGTAGCCTGGTCACCCAGACCCTGTCGTTCTGCAGGAAATACACCTCGACCCCCGAAGGCCTGCTGTCTTATGTGCGCTGGGACCAGCCCCGCGTGCTGAGCGCGCTGAAGCAGGCGCCGGTCAGCGTGCGGCTCATCATGGGGGATGCAGACAGTCTGCTGGGACAGGGATGGCTCAGGGTTCTGCAGCATATCCAGATTCCCATGGTGGTCGTGCACGGGGGCAGCCATTTCATGGACGGCGAGCACGAGTTCGACCTGCTCGACAATGTAATCAAATTCCTTGAAGACATGCCGCAAGGACCCTCCCGATGAAATGGCCCGACGCCATTTCCATCAAGCAGATCGCGCTCGCTTTCATTACCGGGCTGCTGGTGCTGGTGAGCCTGATCGGCGGGTTTGCCGCCTATCAGACGCGCGCGGTCACCCGCAACCTGGAGCAGCACAACCAGAACGCGGCCCGATCGGAACTGACGGCGGCCGTACAGCGTCTGCTGAAACAGACGGACAAGCAGGCGGCCAGCCTGGCGAGCTGGGACGAAACCCGGCAGCAGTTGGTGCTGCCCGAGTATTACTCGTACTGGCGGGACCAGCGGGTCTACGAAAGCGGCATTCTGCCCAGCCGTTTCGTCCGCGCGGCGCTGTACACCCATTCGGGCGCCCTGCTGGCCCCCAGCGCGGCAAGATACCACCTGCCGGACAGGCTGCCCGCAGGCGTGTCGCCGCACCAGGCCACAAGCTGGCTGGTCGGCGAAGCGGGCACCCCGGTGTTGTATCACGCGTTCCCGGTCTATATCGACGACCGGCAACAATCCTTGCTCGGCTATGGCCTGATCCGGCTCGATTTCATGCCGGCCCTGCTGCAACAGGAGGACTACCATTTCACCGACATCGCCAGCATCAGCCTGACGCTCAAACCCGGTGAAAAGCTGCCGGCGTCCGACCTGTTCTCAAAACTGAAATTCAACGCCCGTCCCGACCCCGACCGGCTCCGCTTCCAGACCATCCTGTCGAACACGCTGCTCGCCCTGTTCGTGCTCCTGATTGCCACGGCGCTGCTGGTTTTCGTGGTGTACAACCGGCTGCTGGTGCGCCCGCTGCACAGGCTGTCACAGGATATCGACGCCATGCAGCATGGCCGGTTCAGCCCGCATTCCTCGCGCCCGCCAGCGATGCGCATCAGCGAGCTGGAAAATGTCCGCCGCTCGCTATATGCGTACCAGCTGCAATTGCACGAACTGCATGGCTCGCTGGAGAACCAGAATCGCGAGTTCCACTCGCAGGCACGCCAGGACGCGCTCACCGGTTGCCACAACCGCCGCGCCTACGAAGAGGACTGGGAAAGCTTCCGCCACGAGCTGAAAACCTCGCCGCAGGGCGTGGCCTTCCTGCTGTTCGACTGCGACCGCTTCAAGACCATCAACGATACCTATGGCCACGCCAAGGGCGACCGCGTGCTCAGCATCATCGCCGATGCGCTGGTGATGGCGCTGCGCGCCAACGACCGCCTGTACCGGCTGGGTGGCGACGAATTCGCCACCTTCCTGTCGCGCACCACGCCCGCGCAGGCCAAGCAGATTGCGCAGCGCTGCCAGAGCCTGCTCGAGGCCTCGTCCTTCAGCGATCTGGGGATCAAGGAGCCGGTCGGCATCAGCATCGGCATCGCCTTCTGCGCGGCAGATCAGCTCGAACACGTCGACGACCTGCCCAAACAGGCCGACATCGCCATGTATACCGCGAAACAGCCGGGGCGTACCCGCATCGCCCTGTATGGCGAGGATACCGAGCGCGCGTCGCAGACGCTGGTGGCCAGCCGCGAGACCAGCGCCCTGTTCCAGGCCCTCGCCGCGCCTGACATGATCGAAATGCATTACCAGTCCATCCACGCCCTGCCCGGCTGCAAGGTGGATTACTGCGAAGCGCTGGCGCGCATCCGCTACCACAACGAACTCATCCTGCCGGATGCCTTCCTGCCGGTCATCAACAGCCGCCGCCTGGAGGCCGAATTCGATCTGGCCGTGCTGAAGCAGGTCGACGCCGACCTCTTGTCGCAACAACTGCCGCCCGGCATCGGCGTATCGATCAACCTGTCCGCCCAGAGCATCTCGCATCCGGAAATCGTCTCGCAGCTGCTGGAATTGTCGCGCCACAACGCCCGCCACCCGCTGATGCTCGAAATCACGGAAACCTCGCTCATCACGCAGATGGTCGAGGTACGTACCTATCTCGACCTGCTGCGTACGGTGAATTACCGCATCGCGATGGATGATTTCGGTACCGGCTATTCGCCTTTGCGCTATCTGGTCGATCTGCCGGTGGACGTGGTCAAGTTCGACATCTCGCTGGTGAACAAGCTGGGCGAGGACAACCGCGCCGGCCAGGTGGTGGCGGACTTCGCCCGCATGATGAGCGAGGTCGGCTATTCACTGGTGGCAGAGGGGGTGGAAAGCGATGCCGTGCTGCGCAAGGTCGAAAGCCTGGGCATTGCGCATGTGCAGGGTTATCTGCTGAGCCGGCCCGCTCCGCTCGCGGACGTCGCCGCCCGCCTCGCTGCACAAGCCGCCGGCGTCACCTGCACCGCCTGACCGGAATCAGTGCTTGCCGGAGCGCCAGATGGAAAAGATGATCCACACGCTGTTGAAGAACGCGATCAGGAATCCCAGCAGACCGAAAAACGGCAGGCCGAACAGCTGAGGCCCCCCCTTCACCGTCATGATGATGCTGGAGCCGACGACCAGCGAGGCCGTCAGGATGCCCATCGTCAACCGGTTGCTGGCGCGGTCCAGCTGATGGCCGAACTGGTCCAGCCGTTTCAGGTCCAGATCGACCTTGACACGGCCCCGCCGCATATCCCTTAGCAGATGCCGCAGGTCGCGCGGCACGTCGGCCAGCACCTCCAGCGTCTCGCGCACGCTCTTGCGTCCGCGCGCGATCAGGGCCTGCGGCGTGTAGCGCTGCTGGATGACGTGCTCCACGAACGGCGTCACATGGTCGATCATGTGGAATTCGGGATCGAGTTGCTGGCCCAGGCCTTCCAGCGTGATCAGCGTCTTGAACAACAGGGTCAGGTCGGCCGGCAGGACCAGGTTGTTGTCGCGCATGACCGCCGTGATGTCGTTCAGCAGGCCGCCGATTTTCACGTCCTTGAGCTGCAGATCGTCGTAACTCTGCAGCAGCTCCGCCAGGTCGTAGGTCAGGCGATCTTCGTCGTGCACCGACTCGCCGCTCCAGTCGAGCAGCACCTGCAGCAGACCCTGTTCGTCCTTGCGCGTCAGGGCATGCAACAGGTCGACGATCTGATTGCGGCGGGGGTCGGTCAGGATCCCGACCATGCCGAAGTCGATCATGCCGATCCGGTTGCCGGGCAGGAACAGCACATTCCCCGGATGGGGGTCGGCATGAAAATAGCCGTGTTCCAGTACCATGCGTAGCACGGCATCGGCCCCGCGCGCTGCCAGCAGCCTGGGATCGAGGCCCTGTGCGCGGATCTTGTCGGGCGCGACGCCCGTCATCCCGATGATTTCCTCCTGCACGTTGACGCGGTCATTGGTGAATTCCCAGTACACCCTGGGGATATCCACCAGCGGCTCATCGGCGAAATGGCGTGCGAACTGGTCGATGTTACGCGCCTCTTTCGCCAGATCGAGTTCGCGATTCAGCGAGCGGCGGAACTGCGAAACGATCTGCACCGGGTCATAGCGGCGCGAATCGGGCACTTCGCTCTCCAGCAGCCTGGCGGCATGTTCCATGATG
>JAJZRT010000506.1 GCA_021802595.1 Pseudomonadota bacterium | reverse complement strand
GCAAGGCGAAGGATTTTGCCGAGTCCGACCGCATCCGTGACGCGTTGACGGCGGCCGGCATCGTGCTGGAAGACGGCGCCGGCGGCACCACCTGGCGCCGGGCTTGAGCCGCGGCTCTGGCGTGGACGCGGCAGCATGAATTCCAGTGCGCTCGTCCTGGTGGGTGCCATGCACTGGAACCAGCCCCGGTGGCGCGGCAGCTTGTATCCCGAAGACCTGCCGGACGACTGGCTGTTGTCTTATTACAACACGCAATTCGAGGCCGTCTATCTGCCGGCGGCCGTCTGGCAGGCCACCTCCGACGCGCTCTGGGGACAGTGGCTGTACGACACGCAGGACGGGTTTTGCTTCGTGCTGGAACCGGGCGAGGGAGCGGCGATCCCGCCCGTTTCCCCCCGCATCCTGCTGGCGACACCTGCCTGGACGGCCGCGCATGTCTGGTGGCTGGACGAGGCGCCGGAGCTGCGGGCGCTGGCGCAGCGCATCACGCAGCAGGCGGCCGCCCGCGAGCCGCTGTTCGTGTTCAGCCGCAGCGGCGATCTCGCGCTGCTGGAGAAAGCGAAGACCCTGAAGCAGGTCATGGGCTACTGATTCCAGCGGGCCAGGAGGTGTGGCGCGAACGCCACGAACCTTGCGCCTGCCATTCCGGGCGAATAGACTACCCGGTCTACCGACGCAGGCCGGCGTGAAGGCGTGCTGGGTAGAATGCCCCCTCAACAAAAAAGGCCCGATTTCTTGCAAAACGACAATTTGGTCGAGATCGAAAATGCCGTGTTTGGCTACGGTGCCCGGCCGGTCCTGAAAGGCATCAACCTGACCGCCAAACGCGGGCAGGTGGTGGCCATCATGGGCAGCAGCGGCTGCGGCAAAACCACCCTCCTGCGCCTCATCGGCGGCCAGGTCCGGGCCGGCCAGGGCACGGTGCGCGTGGCCGGCGAGTCGCTCGGCGAGCTTGACCGCGCCGGCATGTACCGGCTGCGCCGCAAGATGGGCATGCTGTTCCAGTTTGGTGCCCTGTTCACCGACATGTCGGTGTTCGACAATGTGGCCTTCCAGCTGCGCGAGCATACCGACCTGCCGGGAGACGTCATCCGCGACCTGGTGCTGATGAAGCTGCACGCGGTGGGACTGCGCGGCGCCGCGCAGCTGATGCCGGCCGAACTTTCCGGCGGCATGGCGCGGCGGGTGGCGCTGGCGCGGGCGATCGCGCTGGATCCCGCGTTGGTCATGTATGACGAGCCGTTTGCAGGTCTCGACCCCATTTCGCTGGGGGTGACCGGCAACCTGATCCGCCGCCTGACCGACACCCTGGGGCTGACCTCGCTGGTCGTGACCCATGACGTGCAGGAGTCGCTGAAGATTGTCGACTACGTCTATTTTGTTTCCGAGGGCGTGATCGTCGCCGAGGGCACGGCAGCAGAGATTCGCGCGTCGGGTCTCCCTTACGTGCACCAGTTCGTGCATGGCGAGGCCGACGGCCCGGTGCCTTTCCATTACCCGGCACCATCCTATGCCGACGACTTGCAGCTGGGAGGACAGGGTGCTTAAGCAGGCGATCGAAAATCTGGGAAACCGCACGATCCAGGGCGTCTGGCGCATCGGTTTCGCCAGCCGGTTCTTCCTGGCGATGCTGCTGCACTCGGGCACCGCATTCCGCCGCTTCGGCTTGACCATCCGCGAGATGTATTTCAGCGGTGTACTCTCGCTGATCATCATTCTGGTGTCCGGGCTATTCGTCGGCATGGTGCTCGGTCTGCAGGGCTACGAAACCCTGCAGCGCTACGGCTCAGAATCGGCGCTGGGTACGCTGGTGGCACTGTCGCTGGTGCGCGAACTGGGGCCGGTTCTGTCCGGGCTCCTGTTTGCCAGCCGGGCCGGATCGGCGATCACCGCGGAAATCGGCCTGATGAAGGCGACCGAGCAGCTGTCGGCGATGGAAATGATGGCGGTCGACCCGATCGCCCGTGTCGTGGCGCCGCGTTTCTGGGCCGGGGTGATTTCGATGCCGCTGCTGGCCGCGCTGTTCTCGGCCATGGGGATTTTCGGGGGTTACCTGGTCGGCGTGCAACTGATCGGCGTCGACGAAGGCTCGTTCTGGTCGCAGATGCAGGGCGCGGTCGATTTCGAGCAGGACATCCTGAACGGCGTCATCAAGAGCGTGGTTTTCGGCGTTGCCGTCACCACCATCGCGCTGTTCGAGGGCTACGATGCGCCCCCCACCGCCGAAGGCGTGTCGGGCGCCACCACGCGTACCGTGGTGACCTCCAGCCTGGCCGTGCTGGCGCTGGATTTTGTTTTGACTGCATTCATGTTCCGGGGACTCAATTAAATGAACCGAACCGTACTCGATCTCTGGGTGGGATTATTCGTCATCGCGGGCATCGGCGCGCTGCTGTTCCTGGCGCTCAAGGTCGGCAGCATGAGCACCGTAAATGCGGGTGACAGCTACCAGGTCACTGCCGATTTCCAGAACATCGGCGGCCTCAAGCCCCGTGCGCCGGTCAAGAGCGCGGGCGTGGTCGTGGGCAGGGTGGCGGATATCCGGTTCGACAATGAAAAATACGAAGCGGTCGTCACGCTTCGGCTGGACAAGCGCTATGCTTTTCCCAAGGACACCTCCGCATCCATCATGACCTCGGGTCTGCTGGGCGAGCAATACGTCGGTCTGGAGCCGGGCGGAGACAGCGTGATGCTGAAGGACCACGACCGGATCATGATTACGCAGGACGCGGTCGTGCTGGAGAATCTGATCGGCCAGTTCCTGTATGGCAAGGCACAGGAAGGTAAACCCCAAGAAGGAGCGCAAAAATGAAACCCAACGCCCTAACCCGTACCCTTCTCGCAGCAGGATTGCTGCTGACCACCCTCTCCGGGCATGCGGAAACCATCAACCTGCGGCAGGCCGTGGAAATGAGCCTGGCGGCCGATCCGCGCATCAAGGAGCGCGAGCAGGTGGTCGAAGCCGCGCGCAGCATGGTGCAGGAAGTGCAGGGCAACGCCGGCTGGCGGCTCAGCGCCAATGCCTTCATCGGACTGGCGCCGCAGGTCGAGGGCGGTTTCTACCAGGGCGGCGCCCAGTCGTGTACGGCATTCCCGTGTACGCCGCGTTCCGATGGCACCCGGATCAACGGCGTTTCCGACTGGACGCATCTCGATTTCGCGCTGATCAAGCCGCTCTTCACGTTTGGCAAGATCGAACACTACGGCGAGGCCGCACAGGGCAACGTCGATCTCAAGCAGGGCGAGCTCAAGAAGACGCGCTCCGATACGGTCTATGACACCAAGCGTGCGTACTACGGCTATCTCACGGCGCACGATACGCGGGTTTTCCTGGAGGAGATGCAGGGTCGGCTGAACCAGTCCATCGACTCGGTCGAACGCAATCTCAAGAGCGAGAATGGCCAGTCCAAGCAGTCCGATCTGTATGCGCTGCAGACTGCAAAAGGGCTGCTCGCGAAATATGTCAGCCAGGCCCGGGCCGTCGAAAAAATCAGCCTGGATGGCCTGAAGGTGCTGACCGGCATCGGCCTGAAGGAGAATCTGAGCGTGGCGGACGACCGCATTACGCCGGTGCCCTTCCCGCAGGCCGATCTGGCTGAATTCCAGGCACGTGCCTTGCAGGAGCGTCCGGAGATGCAGGAGCTCGAGGCGGGCCTGCGCGCCCGCCGCGCCCTGGTGGCGGCCAAGAAGGCGGACCGCATGCCGGATGTATACGCCGGCGTGATCGGGCAGCTCAACTACGCCTCGCAGCGTGACCGGCTGGACAACCCTTACGTCAACGATCCCTTCAATAACGGCGGCCTCACTCCGGTGGTGGGGATGAAGTGGGACACCGTGTTCGGTGCCGCCAGTGCGCGTGTCGATGAAGCGCAGGCCGAACTGGAAGCGCTCAACCACAAGAAGGCCTTTGCGGTGGCGGGCATTCCGTTCGAGGTGGGCGAGGCCTACACCAAGGCCCAGGCGAATTTCAATTCGCAGCGCGATCTGGCCGATGGTGCTGCGGCGGCGCGGCGCTGGATGGTGGCGTCGCTGGCCGATCTGTCGGCCGGGCTGGAAAGCGCCGACAAGGTGGCCGATGCGATCAA
>JAJZRT010000505.1 GCA_021802595.1 Pseudomonadota bacterium | reverse complement strand
CACTGGCGACGCAGGCAAGCGAGCAGCCGCTGTGGACCTTTGACAAAGGTGCCGCCAAGGTCAGCGGCGCTCGGCTTCTGGCCAAGATCTGAGCAGGCGATGGGTGATCGCCATGGCGACCTGGCGAGGTGGCGCAGGTCGCGGATCGCACAGAAGCGATCATGCCAGCCAACGATGCGCCAGCCCCCCAGACGCCAAAAAGCCCGAGTGGCGTGAACCACTCGGGCCTTGAAACTGGCGTCCCCTGGATCTGCACTCTCTTGTCACCACGAGCTGGCCGAAGGTGCGAGCTGGGAGGTCATACTCGCGTTGAAGCCGGTTCGGCAGCGCCGACGACTCCATACGCAAAACCGGGCTTACACCGACGTCGCATGCTGACGAATCGCGGCCGGAAACGCGGCTCCGATGCGGTCCTTTGGCCAGTTCAGTGTCGTAGTGGCACTTGTCGCGAGTGTGTTTGACAACGGTGGCTACATGAGGAGCATGGGTCAACGCTGCAGTCATGCGCCTGAAACGGACCTTGAGCACACCTCGAGGCAATGATCGCACTGCCCTTGTCAGTGGTCGCTGCAATCGTCAGCACCAGGACTGCCCGCTTCCAACGCCAGATCCAATGACACTCCCGATGTGGTGATGGGGGGACGCATGCGCCATGCCCATCGTCGATCATCCGCTCGCGGGGCGTCCGGCTTCAACGACTTGCCAGGATATCGTCTGGTCACGATGTCCACGCCGCCATGCCATGCATGAACTCATGCAAAGCATGCAATTCCCCCCCGAATCGGCGCTCAACATAATCACCTCGCTCGCATCCCCGGCGCATGCTGGATGGAGCCCTTCCGTCCACGCGTGGAGCCGGAGCCAGTCAAACCAAACAATGCGATCAGGAGACTCATGTCTAATTCCAGCATCAGCGAGCGGATGGATCGGTTGCCGATCACCCGGCCCCACCGGATTGCCATTTTCGCCCTCGCATTCGCCTACTTTTTCGAACTCGCCGACCTCAATACCTTCGCCTTCGCGGCGCCCGGGGTCATGCAGGCCTGGCACATCGCCGTCGGTTCGGTGGCGCTCATCACCTCCGCAAGCTTCGGCGGCATGTTCCTCGGTGCCATATCGGCAGGCTGGCTGGCCGACTCGATCGGGCGCAAGCGTGCGCTGATCGTCACCGTGCTCTGCTACGCCCTGTTCTCGCTGCTCAACGCGGCATCGTGGGGCGTGGCTTCGCTGGCCACGTTCCGGTTCCTCACCGGCGTCGGCCTGTCCGGCATGACTGTGACGGCCAATACCTATGTCAGCGAGTTCTTCCCCGCCAATGTGCGCGGCAAGTACATGGGGCGCATCATGACCGTCGGACTCGTCGGCATTCCGGCCACGGCGTGGTTTGCCCGCACCTTCGTGCCCATGGCCCCGTGGGGCTGGCGTGCCGTGTTCGTCTGGGGAAGCCTGGGCTTGTTCGCGCTGATCCTCATCGCGCGCATGAAGGAGTCCCCGCGCTGGCTGCTGCGTCGCAACCGCGAGGCGCAGGCGCTGCAGATCGTCGAGGAACTCGAGGCATTGGCCGCGTCGCGCCCGGTTCCCGCCATTGTGTCCGGCGTGCACGTTCATCGCGAACCCATTGACTATGGCCGGCGGGTGCCCCTGGCGCGGCTGTTCGAGCCCGCGGAGCGAAACCGCACGTTCATCCTGCTGCTGGTATGGATCTTCCAGACCCTCGGCTTCTATGGATTCGTCGCATGGGTTCCCACGCTGCTGGTCAAGCATGGCTTCTCGGTCGTCCATTCCCTGACCTACGCCAGCGTGATCGCGGTTTGCAATCCCCTGGGCGCGATCGCCGCCTCGTACTTGGTGGAGCGCTTCGAGCGCCGCTGGTTCATCGCCATCGTCGGCGTGCTCATCGCGGCATTCGGACTGGGCTTCGGCCTGTCCTTCCACCCGACCGCGATCGTGGTCTTCGGTGCGCTGGTCATGCTCAGCATCCAGGCCATGGCGGTCGCCCTGTACACCTATACGCCGGAGATGTTCCCGACCGACGTGCGCTCCACCGGCATGGGCCTGACCTACGGCGTGGGCCGTCTGGCCAACGTACTGGGGCCCTTCGTGGTCAGTGCCTTGTTCGTGGCCCATGGATACGGTAGTGTGTTCGTCTACATCGCCGCGTGCTGGCTTGCCGTGTCCGCGGTGGTCGGCCTGTTCGGGACTTCCACGACCGGCCGTTCCCTCGAGATGTTGCACGGCAGCGCCGCGGCCACGCAGGAGGCCGTGCGATGAACCAGTTGACCGAATGGATCGGTCGCAGCGAAACCCGTGACGACGTGGTCACCGCCGCGCCTGTGCGCGGCCTGACGGCCACGCTGGACCGGGAGCCTGGCGAGCTTCGAGCCGACATGGCGCTGCCCCCGCTGTGGCATTGGCTGTACTTCCTGCCCACCGAGCGCCAGAGCGACATCGGTGCCGACGGCCACGCCAGGCGCGGCGGCTTCCTGCCGCCGGTGCCCCTGCCTCGGCGGATGTGGGCGGGAAGCGAGTTCGAGTTTCGCGCGCCGGTGCGGGTTGGGGATTCGGTACGTCGCACGAGCACGATCGCCGACGTGACCCACAAGCAGGGTCGCACCGGCCCCCTCGTGTTCGTGAGGGTTCGGCACGAGATCCGCTGCAATGGCGCCTCCGACCCGGCCATCGTCGAGTTTCACGACATCGTCTATCGCCAGGCACGCCAGCCGGGCGACGTGGACCCCGAGCCGGTCGCGGCTCCCGCGGCTGCCTGGAAACGGGTGATCGTGCCCGACGACGTACTGCTGTTCCGCTACTCGGCTCTGACCTTCAACGGCCATCGCATCCACTACGACCGCAAGTACGTCACCGAGGTCGAGGGCTACCCGGGCCTGGTCGTGCATGGCCCGCTGATCGCCACGCTGCTGCTGGACCTGCTGCGCCGGGAGCTTCCCGGGGCCGACGTCGCCGCCTTCCGCTTTCGCGCGCTCCGGCCGACCTTCGATCTGCATTCCTTCGCGGTCTGCGGTGCGCCCGAGAGCGAGTCGCGCACGGTGCGTCTGTGGGGCCAGGATCACGAAGGCTGGCTGACCATGGATGCCGTCGCCACGCTGCGATGAGTCGTCACCATTGAACATCCTTCCCATGCAACCTCTGCAAGGTCTCACGGTCGTCACCCTCGAGCATGCGATCGCCGCGCCGCTGGCCACCCGGCATCTGGCCGATCTCGGGGCGCGGGTCATCAAGATCGAGCGCCCGGGTGCGGGCGACTTCGCGCGGGGCTACGACGCACGCGTGCGGGGCCTGGCTTCGCATTTCGTCTGGGCCAACCGCAGCAAGGAAAGCCTTACGCTGGACGTCAAGCATCCGGCGGCGCGAGACGTGCTCCAGCGCCTGGTGCTGGAGAAGGCCGACGTGGTCGTGCAGAACCTGGCGCCTGGGGCAAGCACGCGCCTGGGGCTGGACCATGCGACGCTGGCCGGAATCAAGCCGTCGATCATCGTGTGCGACATTTCCGGCTACGGGGCGGACGGGCCGTATCGGGACCGCAAAGCCTATGATCTGCTGATCCAGAGCGAGGCAGGTTTCGTGTCGGTCACCGGCACACCCGACGAGCCCTGCAAGGCCGGACCGTCGATCGCCGACATCTCCGCCGGCATGTACGCCTATTCGAGCATTCTGGCGGCCCTGCTGGAGCGTGGGCGCAGCGGCCGCGGACGGCGCCTGGACATCTCCATGCTCGAGTCGCTCACCGAGTGGATGTCCTATCCCCTGTATTACGCGTTCGAGGGAGCGACGCCGCCGCCGCGTACCGGGGCCGCGCACGCCACGATCTATCCCTACGGGCCGTTCCCCACGGGCGCGGATGGGGCGAGTGTCATGCTCGGCCTGCAGAACGAGCGCGAGTGGGCGAGTTTCTGCGACAAGGTCCTGCTGCAACCCGGGCTGGCCTCGGACCCGCGATTCAACGGCAATGCACGTCGCGTCGCCTCGCGAGAGGCCTTGCGCCAGATCATCGTCGGAGCCTTTCGCGAACTGACCGCGCCGCAGGTGGTGGAGCGCCTGCAGCAGGCGCAGATCGCGAACGCCCGGGTG
>JAJZRT010000504.1 GCA_021802595.1 Pseudomonadota bacterium | reverse complement strand
GAAGGCGCTCAGCGATGCGCAGGAGCGTGCCGCGCTTCCACGCATCCTCGCCGATGTGCGGGAGGCGTTGGGACGTGAGCGCTTCCTGCATTGGGAGGTCGCCTTCCCCGGCGTGTGGACCGATTGGGATAGCGTCGAGCCCAAGGGAGGTTTCGACGCCGTGATCGGCAACCCGCCTTGGGACCAGATGATGATCTACGACGTCGAGTGGTTCGCCGAGCGAAAGCCGGAAATCGCCTTGATTACGCGCGGCGCCGACCGAAAGCGCGAGATCGACAAGCTTCTAGACGCCAACGACCCACTCGGATTGGACTTCAAGGAGGCTATAGCACGTGTGAACGGCTCTGTTCGTGTTGCTCGCGAAAGCGGTGTCTACCCCTTGTTATCGGGCGGGCGGATGAACCTCTACTCACTGTTTGTGGAGCGTGCTCTGGCGCTGGTGAAGCCCGCTGGCATCGTCGGGCTGCTGACCCCTTCCGGCATCGCCTCGGACAAGTCTGCATCGACGTTCTTCAAGTCGGTGGCAACAACCGGGCGACTGGGGAGCCTGATCGACTTCGAGAACCGGCGCGGCGACCAGGAGGATTTTTTTCCTGACGTGGATAGTCGCTTCAAGTTCTGTGTGCTGGTTGTCGGTGGGCCGAGGCGTGTCTTCGAGGAGACACTCTGCGCGTTCTTCCTCCGAGGTGTGGAAGCACTCACGGACCCTGAACGGGCCTTCACCTTGAGCCCAGCTGACTTCGCCAAGGTGAACCCCAACACCGGCACCGCACCGATCTTTCGCACGCGACGCGACGCGGCGCTCACCATAGGCATCTATGACCGTCTGCCCGTGCTGGTGGACAGGCGTGGGGCGGAACCCGTCAAACTCTTACCTATTCGATCCACGCAGATGCTCAATATGACGACAGACAGCCATCTGTTCGTCACCAAGGCGGAGCTTGAAAAGGTTGCCTATCCGGTCGGCGGCGGGCGCTGGCGACGAGGGGCGGAGGAGTTTGTCCCGCTCTACGAAGGCAAGATGGTGCAAGCATTTGATCACCGCGCCGCCAGCGTCATCGTCAACCCGGAGAACCTGAACCGCCCAGCCCAGCCGGAACCAGCGACAGATGCGCAACGAGCGGACCCGGCTTGGCTGCCGAATCCGCAGTACATGGTCGCATCCGCCTCCGTCGATTGGCCGCAAGGCGTGAACGCGGCGCTCGGCTTCAAGGACATCACGGCATCGACGAATGTCCGCACCATGATCGCTGCGCTGGTGCCCTTCTGCGGCGCCGGCCACACTCTACCGCTGATCCTTCCCGACCTACCGGACAGGAAACCCGCTCGCGTCAAGACACTGGCCGAATATCATGATGGGTTGCCTCTGCTCGTCGCGAACCTCAATGCGCTGCCCTTTGATTATGTGGCCCGTCAGAAGGTACAGAGCACGCACCTCAACTGGTATATCGTCGAGCAACTGCCTGTGGTGCCGCTCGCGGGCTATGCCCGCGCCTTCGGCTCCAAGACCGCGCGCGATATTGTGCGCGAGGAGGTGCTGGCACTCACCTATACCGCCCACGATATGGCTCCGTTCGCGCGCGACATGGGCCATAACGACCTCACCACCGGTGAGGTGAAGCCACCCTTCAAGTGGGATGCCCTCGACCGCCTGCGCCGCCGCGCGAAGCTCGATGCCCTCTACTTCATGTTGTACTTCCCGAGCGGTACGCCCGCCGAGATGTCGGCCCTGCACGACACAGCGTCCTACATCTATTCAAGTTTCCCTATCGTCGAGCGCGAGGAGATGGCTGCTCATGGCCGCTACCTCAGCTGCCACCTGTGTCTTCTCTATCTCAACGCGCTGGCGGCGGGTGACCCAGACGTCCATATCGTGTTGTGACGGCGCGGCGTTGGATCCGTGGCGTTGGCTTTGGGTTTCTTATTTCAGGCAATTTCAACGGTGTTTTCTTGAGACGGTATACCCCAGCGAGACACCTTCCTGAGACGCTTTTGTGTCTCATTTGACTTTCATGGCATCCCAATAAGACATATTGTCTCAAGGTCTGGATCCTAATGGGCTATTCTATGGCACAAATTAGTTTGCCACCGGCTTGGGGCCGACCCGCTGTGCATGAAACGAGTGGGGCTGTGATGGTAAGCTGGGGTGCGTCGTCGGCCCAGAGGTCGGGTTGTTTCTTGGTGCGTTTGAGCCCGTAAATTAGTTGGACCGGGGATCCCTGAGCACCCCTGATTGCGCCAAGGTCCTCCCGGCCTGGAGCGCGTTTTCTAGAGTTCCCTTGACGGGGGTCCCGTGCCGGCGGCGCACCAGGAGGTGGGACATGGAAGTCTTGTATGAACGTTGCGCCGGTCTCGATGTCCATAAGGACATAGTGATGGCGTGTTTTCGCCGGATGGAAAATGGTAAAATCGAACGCGAGGTGCGGACGATCAAGACGACCACCCGGGCGCTTCTTGATCTATCTGAATGGCTGGGGTCGCAAGGTTGCACGCACATCGTGATGGAAGCGACGGGCGTCTATTGGAAGCCGGTCTGGCATATCCTGAGCGACGGCGATTTTGATCTGGTGCTGGCC
This sequence comes from Pseudomonadota bacterium, assembly GCA_021802595.1. The sequence goes on along the minus strand of JAJZRT010000504.1, from coordinate 1,514 downwards.
AATGCGGCTCACGTCAAGAACGTACCGGGCCGCAAGACCGATGTGAACGACGCGACCTGGCTGGCCGATCTCCTGGCCCATGGGCTGGTCCGGGGCAGCTTCGTTCCCGATGCTCAAACGCAGGAGATGCGGGGCCTGTTGCGGACCCGCAAGCAACTGGTCCGCGAGCGCACCAGCCATGTCCAACGGCTGCAAAAGACCCTGGAGGACGCCAATATCAAGCTCGATTCCGTCATCTCCGATGTCGTTGGACTGTCCGGCCGGACGATGATCCAGGCTTTGATCGACGGCCAGACCAGTCCTGACGTCCTTGCAACACTGGCCCATCGGCGGATCAAAGCCCCGGCCGAGGTCCTTCGCGAAGCCTTGCGTGGCCGGGTGACCAGGCACCACCGCTTCCTCTTGCGCCTGCACCTTCAACAGATCGACACGCTCGACAGCGCCATCACCGAGATCGATCAGGAGGTCGACCTCAATGTTGAGCCCTTTCTTGCGGCCATTACGCTCTTGACCACCATCCCCGGGATCAGCGCATTGAGTGCCCGGATGATCCTGGCCGAGATCGGCATTGATATGAGCCGCTTCCCCACCGAAGGCCATCTCATCTCCTGGGCAGGCCTATGTCCGCGCAATGACGAGAGTGCCGGCAAGCGCCGCTCCAACCGGATGCGCAAAGGTGCGCCTTGGCTCAAGACCACCCTGATCCAATGCGCCTGGGCCGGTGTGCGCAAAAAGGGCAGCTATCTTCAGGCCCAATTCCATCGGCTCCGGGCACGCCGCGGGGCGAAAAAGGCGATCGGTGCCGTCGCCGCTTCTATCCTTACCGCCATCTACTACATGCTCGCCAACGGCACCTTCTACCACGATCTCGGCGCCGACCACTTCGACCGGCGCGCCAAGACCTTGCAGACCAAACGCCTCGTCGCCAAACTCGTAAACCTCGGCTACACCGTCGAAATCACGCCCGTCGCAGTATGAACCGGCGGTTGTTTCTTTCTAGGTATGCGCGATTTCCGTCAATCGGACAAAGTCTGGAGGTCCAGGGAACCCCGGGGAAACCGCTTATAGCCGCGGCCATGTTCAAATGAGAACTGCGAATGCACGCGCCGAATCGATTCATGCGCGACTCTTAGTTCCGCCACATTAAGCAGGCGTATCCCGTCGCGCGACCGCGCCGCCTTTTTTACGAACTATTTTTTGACGGCATTTCTGACGGTATCTGGAGATTTTATTCAATAGAATCAATGATTATGTATCCTAATCCCCCAGCCAATCTCCATCCGGGACCCCGCTAGCCGCTCTTATTCATCGTAGTTACGAATTCTGAGCGACGGAGGTAGCGCAAAAGCCCGATTCACCGCATGATTCTGTTGTCGAAGCATCATCAGACGAGCGATCGAGGAGCGCCACATCCGTCATGGAAAAAGATAGCCTGTTACCCTTCACGTTTCCAGCGGTTTCTCGCAAGAAAGTCACGGCCGCCTTTGATGGCGGAACGCTTTCGTCGGACGCTG
>JAJZRT010000503.1 GCA_021802595.1 Pseudomonadota bacterium | reverse complement strand
CGCCGCGCAACGTGAATTTCTTCGGATTTTTCCAGGAATTCCCGGTTAGCTTCAAGCCGCACCGCGCCTTTTTGCGGAGGCTATTTTCCCTGCACGACAGTAAAACGCGTGGCATATTGGAAGATGCACGTAATCGACTGCGGTCTCAAGGACGTACGCTAGTGGTCGTCCATATTCGCCGCGGTGACTACGTGAAACTCGATACACCGGAGACTCGTATAGTCCCCGTCGCGTGGTATCGCGATCTGTTGACGACGCTCTTGCCCCAACTTGACAATCCCGTGGTGGCTGTCGCCACGGATGGCGGTACGTCTATTCGCGATCAGTTCGCCGACTTTCCTCTTTTGGCGGCGGATTATTTTGCGGCTCCGGGCCTCGTCGAATTCTGGCCGGACTTCTTTGCGTTGCGCGAAGCCGATGTGCAACTACTCTGTAATTCTAGCTTTTCGCGGATGGCGGCGCTTCTGGCGGAAGGTGGGCAACGCTGTTTTCTACCCGATTTCGGCGAGGGCCGCTTCATTGCGTATAACCCATGGGAGGAAACGAATTTTTGGAGCCGCTTCAGCGGAGAGGACTTACGAGGTGGGCCGCAAGCCGCGGCGCTGCGCAGGACGCGGTTGCGCAGCATTGAGCTTCGGCTGGCACTGGGGCGTGCCATGCATCACGCGGCGCCGCAGCTTTCCTTATCGGCTGAAGGATCGATTGGCTGCAAAGTCTGTGGTGGAGATACGCGCTTGTCTCATGTGGTCGATTTCAATCAATGGGACGATCACGAAGCTATGGCTACAACGCCGCTCAAAGGATGGCCAGTCTATTACCGGCGTTGCGGAGACTGTGGATTCCTCTTTACCAATTTTTGCGACACATGGGATGTGCACATGTTGCTGAGGCATATCTACAATGATGAGTTTTTTGCGGTTAATCCCGATATCTTCACGCAACGCCCACAGAGCGCTGCTGTGAAATTCATGAGTCTCTTTCCGGAAGGACAACAGCTTAGCATTCTGGATTATGGCGCGGGCAATGTGGAGTTTACCCAGATGCTGCGGGAAAAAGGCTATACGGAGGTGGATCGGTTTGATTTCTTTGACGCCCAGGCTGGTGGCGTACCTGATAAGGCCTACGATGTGGTGACCTGTTTCGATATACTAGATCGGCTGCCGGATCCGTCTGAAACACTGGATCGCCTGGCGCCGGCGATCGGTGAGGCGGGTCTTTTGTTGGTCGAGTTGCCGGTCTTGACGGGCATGCCTCGCAACGTCCAGTGCGATCGCCGTATGGGGCCGCGTGGCGGCCGTATTTCATGGTTTACCGAAAAGACATTTCGTACGGCATTCGAAAGGCGCGGCTTAGGAGCGGCTGCACTGGGGGGCGGATTGTACATCGCATTCAAGCACAGTTCGCCGCTTGCAGCGGCGTTTCTTGACAACGCGATCAAGATCTAATGTTTCAGACCGTGCATGATCAGGTTGTATCCCTGTTTAGTTACATCCACGATAGGGCCATTAGGTGGTAGGTTCTGCGTCGCGATCAGCGGTTCCGGCGGAAGGCGTAGATAGTCAACAGGAGAGTGCATTGTGGACCGAGAGTCTTGTGTCGTGTGGTTTTAGGTGACTTAACCGCGCCAAGTGCCAGTAGCTGATAGATCTCAGGCAAATAATCCGGGCGGTTCCTCAAAGGTTTGTAGTTCGATGGTTACCGTACAGGATATGATCGCCGATTTCGGTCGACCTCCGTTCGATGGAGAAACAATTACGGCCGGCTTTCTTGTGAAGGCTTTTCGCGACGAAATGCTAGAAAAACTCGGCCTGTGCATCTCAAAGCCGCAAGTCGGCCGATATATCTCGCCGCGCTTCTTTGCGCTGATCAGTGATGCAGCAGGCGGATCGCCTTACATCAACTGGGGCCATCCCGGCATGTGGCGAGAGCGGACCTATCGCAACCTCCCCTCGGCGCCGATCATCTGGCTGCGCGTTGACAACTTGGCCGCCTTCGTCCGAAGCGTCTTGCCCAAGATAGATGGCCGTTTCGTGCTTGTTACCACCGATGCCGACAATGCACCGTGGGAGCACGCGCCGGAAGCCTCGCGGGTTCTCCTCGAATGCGAAAAGGTCTTTCATTGGTTTGCCGACCAGTGCGACCTGCCGTCTCATCCAAAGGTGACGCCGGTGCCGATCGGCATACCATATCCTTACCGCTACGACATTCCTGCCAACTATAATTTCTGGTCGGACAAGGACCTGTTCGATCACCATCGGATCGTGCCGCCACGCGTGGCTACGTTCGACTTTCGGCTCTTGAAACTTATTGCATCGCGCAGACCGCCATCCCAGCGCAAATTTGTCGCCTTTGCCGATTTTGCCCTTAACGATTCGCCAAGTCGTGTTGGGCGCAGCGAGAGTCGGCGCGACATTGCTCGCAAGCTCGCCGCTTGCAAGGCGGTTACCTTCCTGGATCGACCGGTTGCCCGGTTGTCCCTCTATCACTGCTATTCCAATGTCGCCTTCGTGATCAGCCCGCTTGGTCGCGGCTACGATTGTTATCGGACCTGGGAGGCGCTCTTGATGGGGGCGATCCCCATCACCAAGCGCTCGCCGCTGACTCCGCTTTACGCGCAATACCCCATTGTGACGGTGGATGACTGGTCGGAAGTGACCGAAGACAATCTGGAACGCTGGCTGGAGCGCTTTGGCGGCCAGTGCCAATCCGCCGATGTTGAGCACCGGCTCAAATTTGAACATTGGTCGGCACTGGTATCAGCGAAGCGCGCGGACTTGCGCCGGGAATGCGATTGAATTGGGACGGGTGGCCGCCTGCTGCTTAGCTTTGGAGCGTGGTGATGTGGCCGGAGGCGGAGGAAATACCGCACAGTCGATGGTCCTTACATCATCGTCGTCCCCAACATGTAGCGTAGGCCGCAGCCTTGGCCGTCATCGGGGAAGCGAAATCGAGACGTGCTCGGAACCGTTTCTGGACCATCGTCCTCCCGCGCTTGCCGGGTGCACAAAAGGTCGCGGCATAGATCCGCAGCTAGGCTATCGCTGCGGGCGGGAGCTCTGCCCAAAGAATAACTGCCAGGAGGGCAAGGCGTATGATCGTGTGGCGAACATGAAAACGGCCGCCTGTAGGGCGGCCGCAGGAGGCTGTTCTTGATCGCCGCAGCCTTTAGTGGCGGGGCAGGCCACCCTCGCGCTGCATGCGCTTGCGCTGCAGCTTGCGATAGCGGCGGATGGCCTCGGCACGCTCGCGGGCCCGCTTTTCGCTCGGCTTCTCGTAGTGGCCACGCAGCTTCATTTCGCGGAAGATGCCTTCACGCTGCATCTTCTTTTTCAGCGCCTTCAGCGCCTGGTCGATATTGTTGTCGCGAACGATGATCTGCAAAAGCGGCTCCCGGAAGGAAATCTCTAGAGGGCGCGGTTGATAGCAAACCGAGCCTGAGCTGTCCAGCCCTGGGCTGGGTGGGGGCGTGACCTGGGTCAGGACGCCTCCGTCACTTTGTTTGCCCGCAGGAGCTTTTCTGGGACGGCCGATCGCGCCATATTCGGGGCATGGCTATATTGAAGATCGCCCGTATGGGCCACCCCGTTCTCGCCCGCAAGGCTGACCCGGTCGCCGATCCGACCGCGCCGGAGATCCGTCGCCTTGTCCGCGACATGATCGAAACCATGATTGACGCCCCCGGAGCCGGGCTGGCCGCCCCCCAGGTCCATGTCCCCTTACGCGTGGTGGTTTTCCAGGCGCCGAAGGAGCGCGCCGATCCCGCGTTGGCCGAGGCCGAGCTTTTTGAGCACACGGCCCCCCTCACCATCCTGATCAATCCGGCCTGGGAAAGCCTTGAGGACACCACCGAGGGTGGCTGGGAGGGCTGTTTGAGCGTGCCGGGGCTGCGCGGCTACGTCGAGCGGGCGGCCCATATCCGCTATTGGGGCCTGGACCTTGAGGGGCAGCGTGTCGAACGCACCGCCCGCGGGTTCCATGCCCGCGCCGTCCAGCATGAGCTCGATCATCTGGATGGCGTGCTTTATCCGGCGCGCATGGGTGATCTGTCCAAACTGATTTTCGAAAGTGAAATGAAACACTGGCTGGCGCAGCCGGGGGCCTGA
>JAJZRT010000502.1 GCA_021802595.1 Pseudomonadota bacterium | reverse complement strand
TAGCAGGGGTGGCATTCCATGCCGATGCGCAGCGTGCCGCGCTCGCCCTTGGCGTACTGCTGCAGGCGCTCCTCGGCCTGGGCCAGTTGCGGCAGCACGCGGTTGGCCACGCCGAGGAGGTAAGCCCCTGCCTGCGTCGGTACCAGTTGCCTCCCCTCGCGCAGCCAGATCGGCGTGCCCAGCAGCGACTCGAGTTTCCTGACCGAGTGGCTAAGTGCCGACTGGGTCAGGCACAGGGTGTCGGCCGCGGCGGTCAGCGAGCCCTGCTTGGCGACTTCCTGCACGATGGCCAGATGGATGCGCTCCAACATATATGAGCGAGTTTCATGGTTGGGTGAAATAAGACCATTTTACGTAATGGATTGGTTTTTCTAGGATGGGACCCTTCCACAGATTTTTCAGAAGGCAAACCCATCATGGCCCTGACCCACAACCTCGGATTCCCGCGCATCGGCGCCCAGCGCGAACTCAAGTCCGCGCTCGAAGCGTACTGGAAAGGCACCCTGAGCCGCGAGGCCTTGCTTTCCGCTGGCGCGCAGTTGCGCCGCCGTCATTGGGAACAGCAGGCCGGCCTGGACCTGGTGCCCGTGGGCGACTTCTCCTTCTATGACCAGGTGCTGGACATGAGTTTCACCCTGGGCAACCTGCCCGAGCGTGTGCGGGGCTTCCATGGCGATGCGCTGGACAACTACTTCCGCGTCGCACGTGGTCGCTCGGTGCAGACGGTCGAGGCGCACGCCGGTTGCTGCGGCGGTGTGGCCGCGGGCGAAATGACCAAGTGGTTTGACACCAACTACCACTACATCGTCCCCGAATTCACTGCCGAGACGAGGTTCAAGCTCGACAGCACGCGCCTGCTGGCGCAACTGGCCGAGGCCCAGGCCCAGGGCGTGCAGGCCAAGCCCGTCATCGTGGGGCCGGTGACCTATCTGGCCATCGGCAAGAGCAAAGATGCTTCCAACAAGCTGGCCCTGCTGCCGCGCCTACTCGCGGTCTATGCCGAGCTGCTGGACGCTCTGGCCGCGCAGGGCGTGGAGTGGGTGCAGATCGACGAGCCGCTGCTGGTGACCGAGCTCGACGCCGACTGGCAGCACGCCTACAACACGGCCTACCATCAGCTCAAGAGCTGCAAAGTCAAGCTGCTGCTGGCGACCTATTTCGGCCCCTTGCTGGACAACGGCTACCTAGCTGCTAACCTGCCCGTGGCGGGCCTGCACATCGACGCCGTGCGCGGCCGCGACGACGTGCTGTCAGTGCTCAACCTGCTACCGGCGCACAAGGTACTGTCGCTGGGTGTGATCGACGGCCGCAACATCTGGAAGACCGACCTCAACGCTGTGCTCGACTGGCTGGAGCCACTGAGCGCACGCCTGGGCGATCGTCTGTGGATCGCGCCTTCGTGCTCGCTGCTGCACGTGCCAGTTGACCTGGCGAGCGAACAGAGGCTCGACGCCGAGATCAAGTCCTGGCTGGCCTTCGCCCTGCAAAAGCTCGACGAACTGTCCGTGCTGGGCCAAGCCCTGCGCGATGGGCGCCGCACCGTGCAGTCGGCACTGGACGCCAACCGCGCTGCGCTGGCCTCGCGCCGTGCCTCGCCGCGTGTGCACAAGCCGCCCGTACAGGCCGCGGTGGCGAAGATCAGCGGCGCGCTGGGCCAGCGTGTCAGCGCCTATGAGCAACGCGCACCCCGCCAGGCGGCTCTGCTCCAGCTGCCGCTGTATCCGACGACGACCATCGGCTCCTTCCCGCAGACGGCCGAGATCCGCTACGTACGCAGCGAGTACAAGGCCGGGCGTCTGAACGAGGCTGGCTACCAGGCGGCCATGCGTGCCGAGATCGCGCGCAGTGTGCGCGAGCAGGAAGCCCTGGGCCTGGACGTGCTGGTTCACGGCGAAGCCGAGCGCAACGACATGGTCGAGTACTTTGGCGAGCAGCTCGAGGGCTATGCCTTCAGCCAGTACGGTTGGGTGCAGTCCTACGGCTCACGCTGCGTGAAGCCTCCAATCCTCTTCGGTGACATCAGCCGACGCGAGGCGATGACGGTGGAATGGTTCCGCTATGCGCAGTCGCTCACCGCCAAGCCCATGAAGGGCATGCTGACCGGCCCGGTGACCATCCTCAACTGGTCCTTTGTGCGCGACGACCAGCCGCGCTCGGTTTCCTGCAGGCAACTGGCGCTGGCGATTCGCGACGAGGTGCTGGATCTGGAAAAGGCCGGCGCGCGCGTGATTCAGATCGACGAGGCCGCGCTGCGCGAGGGGCTGCCGCTGCGCAGGTCGCAGTGGAAGGATTACCTGGACTGGGCGGTGGAATCGTTCCGTATCACGGCTAACGGCGTGCGCGACGAAACGCAGATCCACACCCATATGTGCTACTCGGAGTTCAACGACATCATCGCGTCCATCGCCAACATGGACGCCGACGTCATCACCATCGAAACCTCGCGCTCGAACATGGAGCTGCTTGACGCCTTCGATGACTTTCAGTACCCGAACGAGATCGGCCCCGGGGTCTATGACATTCACTCGCCGAACATCCCGACGCAGGAACACATGGTGCAGCTTATGCGCAAGGCCGCCGAGCGCATCCCGGCCGAGCGGCTCTGGGTCAACCCGGATTGCGGCCTAAAGACGCGTCAGTGGTCCGAGGTACTGCCAGCGCTGACGCAGATGGTGGGCGCGGCGCGCGAACTGCGTGCTACGGCATAAGGGATATACTGAATCCGCCTCGCGGTTTCCTGCTCCACGGCAGGAATGAAAAGGGAACGACAGAGGGACGGGAAAACCATCCAAGCTGTGGCTGCCCCCGCAACTGTGATCGGTGAGTTCGCTGCCTTCAGCCACTGGCTTCGTGCCGGGAAGGCCGCAGAGGACGATGAGCCGAGAGCCAGGAGACCTGCCACGGGGCGATGTGATTGTGCATGGGGCGGGGTGTCCCCGAGCAAGATCGTGAGTGCATCGTCCTACTTTTGTCTTCCGTGTGCCGGCGCTGTCTGGTGCGTTCGGTCGTGTTCGCGCGTTGCATCTGGTTTTGCCGTGCTCCCGCCTCCTTAACCGGAGGAAGTTCTTGTCTGCTTTCGTCGAAACCGAAACGCCTATGCCCGTAGGCGAACAACTCCCGTCCATGGTCGCGGTCGACATGGTCTGGCCCGATCAGTCCAACCACCACGGCACCCTGTTTGGCGGTGCGGGTCTGTCTATCCTCGATCGCATGGCTTTCATCATGGGCAGCAAGGTGCTGCGGGGCTCCGTCGTCACAGCCTCGGTAAGTCGGTTGGATTTTCTAGCGCCGGCACCGGCCGGGCATCTGGTGGAGTGCCGTGCGCAGGTGCTGCGGCGCGGGCGCCGCTCAGTGACCGTGGACACACGCTTGGTCGCCGAAGACCTGCTCAGCGGTGCGCGCACCGATTGCCTCTCGGGCGAATTCGTCATGGTCCGCCAGGCCGATGAGGATGAAGTGTCGGACATATCCACACCAGTGCAGATGACGGCCGCCCCCGACCCCTCGGCTCTGCCGGCTGGCGCCACGGTGGCCGAGATCGTCTTTCCCGGCCATGCTAACCACCGTGGTGTGCTGCATGGCGGCCCGGCCATGGCCTGGATGGCTAAAGCCGGCTTCGTGGCCGCCACGCGCCAGGTGCGGCGCTCCGTGGTGATGGCCGGAAGCGAGAAGTTGGACTTCATCGCGCCGGCCCGTGTGGGTGATGTGGTCGAGGTGACGGCCCGCGTAATCGGCACAGGCCGGCGCTCCATCCGTGTGCAGGCCGACATGTGGGCCGAATCGTCGAGCAATGGCGAACGCCGTCTCTGTGCCTCGGCCCCGCTGACCTATGTGGCCATCGACGCTTGAGATATCGCCGCTGCTGCCTGTGCACCGTGGTGCGCTGGGCCTGCACCTGCTAGCGCTGCCGGCCGAGCACCGGCACGCCCGCTTCGGCGCCACGCTGAGCGACGAGGCCCTGCTGCGCTGGGTGGCACGCCTGGCTTGGGAGCAGCAACGCAGCTGGGGCGCGTGGCATTCGGGCGACCTGGGCTTGGTCGGGGTACTGCAGCTCACCCCCACGCGCCAGCCAGGCAGTTGGGAACTAGCCCTTACCGTGGCCGCCGCCCTG
>JAJZRT010000501.1 GCA_021802595.1 Pseudomonadota bacterium | reverse complement strand
TCGCGCGAACTCGACCTGGGCGACGAGACGCGATACATCTTCCGATGGCGCTGGGTTGACCTCGACGTGGCGCTGGCCATGTTCCCCGACCGGCAGCAGCAGATCCAGCAAGCCGCCTGGCAGGGTCCGCGCACGATGCTCGGCTCCGAGGACAGCGAGGACATGAACGAGGGCCTGCTGTACGGCGAGCAGATGGTCGCCACGGCCACCCTCGACGAGCGCGCCGGCGTGCTGTTCGCCGCCGGCACCGCGCCGATCGGCGGAACGCGCCGCCTGCGCGTGCGCCTGATCGAATGCCAGTACCGCAAGCCCACCAAGTCGCAGGTCGTCAAGGGCGGCACGTTCCACGGCGCGCACTACCACGAGAGCGACACCGCGCTGGTCGAGGCCGTGCAGCGCGAAGGCGCCAGCGTGGTCGACAAGATCACGATGCGCGTGCACTTCGCCGTGTTCACCGAGGCCGCGATGCTGGCCTGGGGCCCGAGCCGCTACCGGCACAACCGCTTCACGCTCACGCCCGTGTGGGCCTACAAGCGCGACCGTGACCAGATGCCCTACGGCCTGATCCGCCGGCTCAAGGACATCCAGGAGGACATGAACAAGCGCGCGTCCAAGGCGCTGTTCCTGCTGAATACCAACCAGCTTGTGGCCGACGAGGGCGCCGTCGAGGACTTGGACGTGGCGCGCGACGAGCTGGACCGCCCGGACGGCGTGATCCTCAAGAAGCCCGGCAAAGACTTCGAGATCCGGCGCGACCAGGGCCAGGCCACCGGCCAGATCGACATGATGACGATGGACGCCCAGGCGATCCAGCGTCACAGCGGCGTCAGCAACGAGAACCTGGGCCGGCAAACCAACGCGCAATCCGGCGTGGCCATCGAGGCGCGGCAGACCGCCGGCAGCATCGTCACCACCGAGCTGTTCGACAACCTGCGTTTCGCCACCCAGATCCAGGGCGAGAAGCAGCTTTCGCTCATCGAGCAGTATTACACCCAGCAGCAGGTCGTGCGCCTGGCGGGCCGCGCCGCGGGTCAGATCGAATGGCTCAAGGTCAACCAGCCGCAGTTGCAGCCCGACGGCTCCTGGCGCTGGCTCAACGACATCACCGCCGAGGCAGCCGATTTCGTGGTGTCCGACCAGGACTACGCCGGCACCATGCGCCAGGTCATGTTCGACACTCTGGCGCAGATGGCGCAGCGCCTGCCGCCCGAGGTGTCGCTGCGCGTGCTGACCATCGCGCTGCAGTATTCCGACCTGCCCAACAACGACGACATCGCGCGCGAGATCCGGCAAATCACCGGCGAGCAAGACCCCAACGCCCAGTTGACGCCCGAGCAGCAGCAGCAGCTCGCCCAGCAGCAGGCCCAGGCGCAGCAGCAGCAGCAGGAAGCGCTCATGCTGCAGCGGCAAACCGCCATCGCCGCGCTGCAGGAGCAGCAGGCCAAAGTGCGCCAGCTCAATGCGCAGGCCGCGATGGTCGAGGCGCAAGCCCAGCAGCTCGGCGCGGGCGCCGGCGACCAGGTGCAGCAGGCCGTCATGCAGGTCAAGCAGCAGGCCGACGCCGAGATCGAACGCCTGCAGATGCAGCTCGCGCAGGCCGCCGGCGAGGCCGCGAACAAGACGCAGCAGATCCAGGCGGACGCCGACACCAAGCTGCAGGTCGCCAAGATCCAGGCCGACGCCGAGATCCGCGTGGCCGAGATCACGCGCGCCAGCGACGCCAACATTCAGGCGATGGTCGAGCGCATCAAGGCGCTCGAAGGCGCCGTGACCACCGCGGGCATCGACGTGCCGACCAGCCTGGCCGATGCTCAACAGCCGGCCAGCAGCAGCACCAGCAGCACCGCGCAAGCCAAGGATGGCTCACCTTCGCAACCGAGCAAGGGGTAAGCCACGATGGTCCAACAAGTCATCAACATCGGCACTGGCTACAACGACGGCACCGCGGACAGCACGCGCACGGCCTTCGACAAGACCAACCAGAACTTCACCGACCTCTACACCAACTTCGCCGCGCTGGCGGGCGCCACGTTCACTGGCGGCGTCACCGCCGCCAGCGTGACCACGGCCGACGCCATCATCACCGGCGGGAAGGTCGACGGCACACCGATCGGTGCGACGACGCCCAGCACGGGGGTGTTCACCGCGCTGGTGTCGGGCCCGGCCGCCGGCAACGGTGTCGCGCTGCAGATGGGCGGCCCGAACAGCGCGATCCGCGACGTGACCAACGGCGCGTCCTTCATGTATTTCGACGTAGCAAGCGGCGGCACGTCGCAGGGTCAGATCATCTTTCGGTCCTCGAGCGCGTTTTCCGAGCGCATGCGCATCGACGCCTCGGGGAACCTGCTGGTGGGCACGACCAACGCCGGCGTGGGTTACGGAGGCGGCAAGGGCGCAGCTCTGGCAGCGGCAGGCTCGATCCAAAGCGCCGTCACTGGCGGGTCGGATAGCGGCGTCATGCAGCGAGACACCGGTGGATCCTTTTTCAACTTCTGGTGGGGTCCGCTCGGATCGGTGCCGACCGCGCGCATCGGTGCGATTTCGACCGACGGCACCAACTTCGCCATCGGCTCGTTCGCTGGATCGCTCCAATTTGCCAACAATGGAACCGAGACGGCCCGCATCAACACGGCTGGAAACCTTCTCATCGGGACGACCAGCAATTTCACGGGGCGCCTGGTCGTCGCAGGCTCCCAGGCCGCCACGTCCGAATCCACGATTGGCGTAGTGCCGGGCTCCAATGGGCTCAACCTCAATGGCGATGTCGCCATCTACTCGACGTTCGGAGGAACGACGATCACCGATTATGGCCCGCGTCGCGTCGCGGACATCATCGGCGGCTTCAACGGCGGAACGTGGGGCACGGAATACCTGACTTTCAGCGTTGGGAGCAACGGCACCGCCAACGACGCCCAATATGTGACCGCCGAGAAAATGCGGATTGACGGGGGCGGAAACGTGATGATCGGCACGACGACGCCGATTAACACGTTGACGGTCGAAGGTGGTGTTTCCGCAACGCTGTCTAGTGGGACTCCACCCAGCTTCATGCTGAACAACGGATCGTCCACGAACTTCAAGTCAGTCATTCAATTCAAACAAGGCGCCGCACTCAAATTTGAGTTGGGCGTTGACATCAGCAGCGCCAACGCCCAGAACCTATACGTGTATGACGGCGTTGCAGGCTTAGAGCGAGCGCGGTTCGATGCCAACGGAAATTTTCTTGTGGGGACCACGGCGCCACAAGGGTTGATTACTGCATTGACCGGGGGAACGACGGACATCGCCGCGGTCTGCTCCGCAAGCGGCTTTGTCGCTGTACTTGAAGCCAATGCGTCCGACACACGGGTCGGAACCCGAAGCGCTGCGCCGTTCCTATTTCTGACTTCCAACCTCGAACGTGGTCGCTTTGATCCCAGTGGGAATTTTCTCGTAGGGACGACATCCTCGTCAGGCGTGGTCACGGCAGTTTCTCCGGCCAATGGCACGGACGTTTACTACGCGATTCAACCCAATGCGCACTCTTGTTTCGTCGGCGAACTGAGTAATGCGTCCGGGTATTTTGCATATTGGCAATACAACGGCACAGCCGTCGGCTCGATCGCGCCGAGCGGGACAACGGGTGTTGTCTACAACACCACATCCGACGCGCGCCTCAAGGTGCACCTGGACATCCCGACCAAGAGCCGCATCGCCGACATCCTGATCCACGATTTCGCCTGGAAGTCGGACGGCAGCCTCGGCCGTGGCGTGTTCGCGCAGGAAGCCGCCAAGGTCATCCCCGAGGCGGTCACGGTCGGCGACGACGGCGACGAAGTCACCGACGCCTGGCAGGTGGACTACAGCAAGTTCGTGCCCGACCTGATCGTGGAAGTGCAGGCGCTGCGCCGCCGCGTCAGCCGGCTGGAGATGCACTGATGCGCCGCCTGCTCGAAGCCCTGCTGCGCCTATTCGACGTGCGCGATAGCCACCCCGACTACGACAGCTACTGACATGCGCCGCCACCTGTTCATCCTGCTGGCGGCCATGCTGCTGCCGGCCACCGCCCACGCCTGGAGCGTGGCCGTCGGCCGCTCCGTGCGCCCGCACGACATCGACCTAGCGCTGCAGCTCGGCC
>JAJZRT010000500.1 GCA_021802595.1 Pseudomonadota bacterium | reverse complement strand
GTAGATCACCACGCGGCCGCCGCCCATGCCCTTGCCGACGTAGTCGTTGGCGTCGCCTTCCAGCGTGATCGTCAGGCCCTTGTGGTTCCACACGCCGAGGCTCTGGCCGGCCGAACCGGTCAGATTGATGCGAAGGGTGTCGTCCGGCAGGCCCTTGCCGCCGTGTGCCTTGGCGATCTCGCCTGACAGGCGTGCGCCGATCGAGCGGTTGACGTTGCGCACGCCGTAGCGCAATTCAATCGGCGTGCCGGCCTTGATCGCTGCGATCGCATCGGCCACCATTTGTTCGGCCAGCTCGCCCTTGTCGAACGAGGGGTTGCGTTCCTGCTGCGCGAAGCGCGGCGCGTCGCCGGGGATGTCGCCCTGGCTCAGCAGCACGTCGAGCTTGAGGCGGCCCTGGCGCGGGGTATCGCCAGCGGACAGATCGAGCAGGTCGGTACGGCCGATCAGGTCCGTGAGTTTCCTGATGCCGAGGCAGGCCATCAGCTCGCGCGTTTCCTCGGCGACGAACTTGAAGTAGTTCACCACCATGTCGGGCAGGCCGATGAAGTGCTCCTTGCGCAGCTTCTCGTTCTGCGTGGCCACGCCGGTGGCGCAGTTGTTCAAATGGCAGATGCGCAGATACTTGCAGCCCAGCGCGACCATCGGACCGGTGCCGAAGCCGAAGGATTCCGCGCCGAGGATGGCCGCCTTGATGACGTCGAGACCGGTCTTCAGGCCACCGTCGGTCTGCACCCGCACCCGGCCGCGCAGACCGTTGGCGCGCAGCACCTGCTGTGCTTCGCTCAAACCAAGCTCCCATGGCGAGCCGGCGTATTTCACGCTGGCGAGCGGGCTCGCGCCGGTGCCGCCGTCGTAGCCGGAAATCGTGATGAGGTCGGCGTAGGCCTTGGCCACGCCCGCCGCAATCGTGCCGACGCCGGGCTCGGCGACCAGCTTCACCGACACCAGCGCGTCCGGGTTGACCTGCTTGAGGTCGAAAATCAGCTGCGCCAGATCCTCGATCGAATAGATGTCGTGGTGGGGCGGCGGCGAAATCAGCGGCGTGCCCGGCTTGCAGTGGCGCAAGGACGCGATCATCGGCGACACCTTGTCGCCCGGCAGCTGGCCGCCTTCGCCGGGCTTGGCGCCCTGCGCGATCTTGATCTGCAGCACCTCGGCGTTGACCAGATAGGTCGCGGTGACGCCAAAGCGGCCCGAGGCGATCTGCTTGATCTTCGAGGTCTTCACCGTGCCGTAGCGCTTCGGATCCTCGCCGCCTTCGCCCGAGTTGGAGCGGCCACCGATGCGGTTCATGCCTTCGGCGAGCGCTTCGTGCGCTTCCGGCGACAGGGCGCCGAGCGACATGCCGGCGGAGTCGAAACGCTTGAGGATGGACTCCAGCGGTTCGACCTCATCCAGCGGGATCGCTTGGGCGCCGGCCTTCAGTTTCATCAGGTCGCGCAGCATCGCCACCGGGCGGGTGTCGACGATCGCGGAATATTTCTTGAACTCAGCGTAGTCGCCGGTCTTCACCGCCTTCTGCAGCTGCTGCACCACGTCCGGGTTGTAGGCGTGGAATTCCTCGCCGAACATGAACTTCAGCAGGCCGCCGGCCGACAGCGGGCGCAGCGGGTTGAATGCGGCCTTGTGCAGCAGTTTCTGGTCGGACTCGAAGTCGTCGAAGTTGGCGCCGGAAATGCGCGAGACGGTTCCTTTGAGGCAGAGGTCGATCACGCTTTCATGCAGGCCCACGCCCTCGAACAGCTGGGCGCCGCGGTAGCTGGCGACGAGCGAGATGCCCATCTTCGACAACACCTTGTAGAGGCCCTTGTCCATGCCCTTGCGGAAGTTGGACAGCGCCTTGTCGAGGTTGGGCTTGATCTCGCCGGTCTTCACGAATTCGCCGATGACCTGGTAGGCGAGATACGGATACACGGCGGTCGCGCCGTAGCCGATCAGGCAGGCGTAGTGATGCGGGTCGCGCACGCTGCCGGTTTCCACCACGATGTTGGCGTTGCAGCGCAGGCCGGCCGCGATCAGCGCATGGTGCACCGCGCCGGTGGCGAACAGCGCGTGGATCGGCAGGCGGTCCTTGGCGATGTTGCGGTCGCTGAGCACCAAGATCACTTTGCCCGCCTTCACCGCGTCGACCGCACGCGCGGTCAGCGCCTTCAGCGCCGCTTCCAGCGTGGTCGCCGCCGGGTCGTAATGCAGGTCGAGCGTCGCCGGCGCGAAGGCCGGGTCGTTCAGATTCAGCAGCTTGTCGAAGGCTTCCTTCGACAGCAGCGGGGTGTGCACTTCCACCCGGTGCGCGTGCGCCGGACTTTCCTCGAACAGGTTGCGCTCGGGACCGAAGGCGGTGTTGAGCGACATCACGATCGCCTCGCGGATCGGGTCGATCGGCGGGTTGGTCACCTGGGCGAACTGCTGGCGCAGGTAGTCGAACGGCGAGCGCACTTTCTGCGAGAGCACCGCCATCGGCGTGTCGTCGCCCATCGAGCCGATCGCCTCGGCACCATCCTCGGCCAGCACGCGGATGATCTGGTCGCGCTCCTCGAAGCTGACGTTGAACAGCTTCTGGTGCGTCAGCAGGCTGGCGGTGTCCATCACCGGCAGGTCGGCGTCCTGGTTGATCGACAGGTCGAGCTTGACCGCGCTCGACTTCAGCCATTCGCGATACGGCTGGCGGCCTTTCAGTTCGTTGTCGATGTCTTCCGGCATCAACAGGCGGCCGTTGTTGAGGTCGGCGGCGATCATCTGGCCGGGCTTGACGCGGCCCTTGCGCTCGACGTTGGCCGGGTCGATCTGCCACACGCCGACTTCGGAGGCGATGGTGAGGATGCGGTCCTTGGTCAGCACCCAGCGCGCGGGCCTGAGGCCGTTGCGGTCGAGCGTGCAGACGGCGTAGCGGCCGTCGGTCAGCACGATGCCCGCGGGGCCGTCCCACGGCTCCATGTGCATCGAGTTGTATTCATAGAAGGCGCGGATGTCGGCGTCCATCGACTCGACGTTCTGCCACGCCGGCGGAATCACCAGGCGCAGCGCGCGGAAGAGGCCGGCGCCACCCATCACCAGGCCTTCGACCATGTTGTCGAGGCTCATCGAGTCGGAGCCCTTGGTGCCGACGATGGGGCGGATGGCGTCCATGTCCGGGATCAGCGGCGTCTCGAACTTCTGCTCGCGCGCGCGGCTCCAGTTGCGGTTGCCCTGCACCGTGTTGATCTCGCCGTTGTGCGCCAGATAGCGGAACGGCTGCGCCAGGCGCCACTGCGGCCAGGTGTTGGTGGAGAAACGCTGGTGGAACACCACCAGGCTGGAAGCGAAGCGCGCGTCGTTGAGGTCCGGGTAGAACACCGGCAGCTTGGCCGGCATCACCAGCCCCTTGTAGCTGATCACGCGGCACGACAGCGTCGGCAGATAGAACACCGGGTCGGTCGGCTCCAGCGCCTTTTCGGCCTGGCGGCGGGCGATATAGAGCTTGCGCTCGAAGTCGTCCTCGGAAAGTCCCGCAGCCGCGTTGACGAACACCATCTCGAAATGCGGCAGCGACTCCAGCGCCGATTCGCCGCACACCGAACAATCGGTCGGCACCTGGCGGAAGCCGGCGACCGCGAGGCCCTGCGCTTCCAGCGCGGACTTCAGCGTGGCACGCGCATGCGCCTGCGGGGCGGCGTCGCGCGACAGGAACACCAGGCCGGCGGCGTACAGATCGGAGAGCGTAAAGCCGGATTCGCTGGCGACCGCGCGCAGGAAGGCATCCGGCTTCTTGAACAGCAGGCCGCAGCCGTCGCCCGACAGGCCGTCGGCGGCGATCGCGCCGCGGTGCGTCATGCACGCCAGCGAGCCGATCGCGTTCTGCACCAGCGTGTGGCTGGGCTGATTGTCAATCTGCGCAATCAGGCCGAAGCCGCAGCTATCCTGTTCGAAATCGGGCGAATACAGCGTCCCGTCCAGCCAGCGTTGTCGTTCCATGTTTCGGTAAGCCCAGAGAACAGCGGCCTGCCCATGGGGCAAGCCGCGAAAAATTCAAGCGAAAAGTGCAGCATTTTAATCCCGTCTGCGGGATGGGGCAATGCGCCCCCGGCCAAGGCCTTTCCCCCGCAAGGGTTATGCGGCGTGCTCTACAGAAAATGAGAT
>JAJZRT010000499.1 GCA_021802595.1 Pseudomonadota bacterium | reverse complement strand
GCGGCGAGGAAGGCGGCGAAATCGTTCGGCACCACGCTCGCATGGACGATCGCGGCGTCGAGGCTGCCCGGCCGCTGGGCGGCGGCGCAGACGTCCCACAGCGCGATGCCGTTGCGCACCAGGCGCTGGGCGCGTTCCGGATAGGGCAATTCCGGACCCGCGTCGCAGAGCCGGCCCATGATCTTCCAGAACGCATTCTGCGGCTGCGCGTAGTACTGCTGCCGCTGCAGCGACACCTGCCCGGGCAGGCTGCCGAGGATCAGGAAGCGGGCGTGCGCGTCGGCGATGGGCGGGAAGCCTGCGTCACGCATCGGCTAGGGCGAACGCTCGAGGCAGGTCAGGCGCACGTCGACACCGAGCGACAGGGCCGTCAGCGCCGCGGCCTTCGCACGGCCCTCGGCGCTGGCGCGGTGGAGGTGCGGCGTCATCGCCAGCAGGTCGGCGATCTGCCCGGCGCCGGCCAGTTCGATCGAAAAGCGCAGCGTTTCCGTTTGCAGGCGGCTGAAGCCTTCCGGCGTCTGCGGCTCGGCCGTGCGTTCCGGCTTCAGGCTCGGATAGATGATCTCGCGCAGTTCGCGCAGGTGGTCGGGGCCGGCGTCGACCTGCAGCAGCCGTCCGCCCGGCTTCAGCACGCGCGCAAACTCCGCGTACACGGGAAAGCCGAACAGGCACAGTACCCGGTCGAGCGTGCCCGGCAGCACCGGCAGATGCGCATTGCTGCCCACCACCCAGTTGGTCCGTCTGTCCAGTTTCGCGGCAGCCTGCACCGCCCACTTGGAAATATCCAGCCCCAGCAACGCCAGGGTTTGTTCGGCCGGCAGCGCGGCGGCCAACTCGCGCAGGTAGTAGCCCTCGCCGCATCCGGCATCGAGGCAGTTGATCGTTGCGTTAGCGGGCAGATCGGCCAGTACGGCGCGGCTCACCGCTGCAGCGATCGGCTCGTAGAAACCTGCCGACAGAAACCGCCGCCGCGCCGCCACCATCTCCTTGCTGTCGCCCGGATCGCGCGAGCGCTTGTGCTGCACCGGAAGCAGATTGGTGTAGCCCTGGCTGGCGATGTCGAAGCTGTGGCCCGATTCGCAGCGCCAGGCAGAGCCGTTGCGTTGCAGAGGCAGGCCGTCCAGCGGACAGGCCAGCGCCACGAATGGGGTGTGGCTCATTGCGTATGGCCGAGAATGGGCTTAGGGCACGTTCTGCAATGCTGGCTGCATCGCGCAGTCCAGCAAGCGAAGGGAGAGCGGTTTATGAGTGGATGGACTCTTCCTTCTCACTGTCTCAGGCAAATGTGAATCGCACTGGCCGGGCTTATTGGCCACGCCGCTAGGCAGGCTTTCTACGCCAGCCCAGGAATCCGAACAGTCCTAGTCCCGAAAGCATCAGTGTGGAATCTTCGGGTTCTGGCACTGCTGCCACCTGCAACTGGATCGTACCGAGGCTGTTGTTGTAAAGAAGATGGAGGGCCAGATCGTTGTCGATATTGAGACTTGAGCCCTGGCTCGAATAGCTGCCATCGACAATGTTGGTGAAGCTGCCGGTCAGGCGGCCCGGACTGAACGTCGCTAACGTGAAGGTCTGTCCGGCAGAGAAATTCATGCCGCTGGTTACGATGTTGAGTGTGCCATCCAGAGTCAGGTTGCCAGTGACCGACAGGGAACTGTAATGCCATGGCCAGTTAACACTCGGATCAATAAATAGCGCCTGCAGCGTGCCACCGGGGCCTTGGGTGAGATTGCCAAGTACGGTGAGAGGCGAGGGGTTGCCAGGGGTGATGCTTTGGAGCGCGCCGTTTGAAAAACTGGCACTTTGATATTGGCCGCCCTGGATCACACCCCCATTATTGAGGAGGTTGCCGGAGATGGTGCCCTCACTGAACAGATAGCCGCCCAGAACATTGATCTGGGTCTGGTTCATGCTGCCGTAGTTCTGGGTAATTCCAGCAACCTGATTGAAGGTGCCGGTACCAGTAACGGTGCCATAGTTATTGAAACTAACGGTATTGGAAAACGTACCTGTGTTTTGAAGGGTATGTTCGTTCAGCATATTCGCTGAATTGTTCAAGGTTCCCTGGTTGTACAGGACGCCGGTGGAATTGTTGATCAACAATCCCGTAGTCATATTGTTCAGCGTGCCGTAATTGTGCACGGTGCCGTAATTGTCCGTAACACTGATGTTATTCAGCTGACTACCGGAGTTGACTACCAGCGTTCCACTTGACGTGATTTGACAGGTTGATGAAATCGTATTGGTTCCGGAGAGGGCCGTGTAGCTGCCGATCGGGCACGTGATTGCCTGGGCTGGAAGGGCAAACGATACGCTCAGTGCCAGCGACAGGGGCATCAGGGCGATGGTATTGAGTTTTACCAGGAACCTGTTTGATGAACGTTCATTCGTGTGCTGCTGCAGTATTGAAGCATTGCGCCTCTTGATGCCGTGGTTACTCACGCGGTTCTCTCCTAGTCCTGGTAATTGATGGTGGAAGTCAGTGTTGTTATTTGCCGGGACGAACCTAGATGGCCCTGCACGGTACGAAACTCTACACGCCAAACCCATTGGCTGGAATACGTCCCTGTTTGTCTAGGCATGCACCCCATTTCGGGGCAGTTAACCAAAATAAGCGATGCCGCAGCTCGATGCCGTGGCGATCGGCTCGTATCCACGGGCGCCGCCACGATGGCCTCAGCCATGCCGACGGCCGGCGCCTGGTCATTGATCTCCATGTGCGTCGCTGCGTGCGTCGTCGACCGGGGCCGGGCTCTGCAGGGCCGCCCGCAGCGCCGGCTCCGGTACCGGATAGGCCAGCACCGCATGGATCGGAAACAGCTCCAGCAGCTTGCCGATGTGGTCCGCCTCGCGCGGATGCATGAAGACGATGACCTTCGCTTGCGGCGCGAAGCGCTGCAGCGTGCGGATCGTGACGTCGAGGTTGGAGACGTTCGCGCCGGCGTAGTTGTTGCCCCAGCCGTAGACGAATTCGCCGACGAAGAAATCGGGCGCCTGCTTCTGCAGGGCGCGGTGCAGGTTGCGGGCGGAATCGAAGCGCTCCGCGGCGATGCCGAGTTCCCGGTAGAGGGCGCTGAAATCGGGCGGGAAGGGGGATTCGATCAGGGAATAGAGGGTTTTCATGGTGCGGTCGTGTGCGTCGACAGGCCATTGTACTGACTGCACTGGCCGCGAGCTGCATGGAGGGACGAATGCCTGGCTTCGCCAACGGCAATCCGGCATCCGCGCGGCCGGTCCCGCCCCGGGCAGAGCGGACACCGGCCGCAGGCGCGGGCACGCCAGGCCCTACTTCCGCGTGATCACGACCTGCAGGTACTCGCTCGGCACCACCAGCGAGTGTGTCCCGCCGACGTTGCGGCGTTCGAGCAGGGCGCTGATGTCGCGGGTGAGTTCGGCCTGCCGCGCGGGGTCGAGCGCCGCATACACCTTGTAGGTCGGCCCGTAGAAGTTGCGGAACATCTCGATCCAGTGCGCCGGCGAGCGATAGCGGAAATTGAAATGCCGCCGCTCGGATGCGATGTCGGTGGCGTCGGGGCCGAACAGTTCCACGATGCGTGGCTCGGTTCCCCACAGGGCGGGCGACTGCAGGCCGGCCGGCGGCGGCACGTAGGAGGCGATCAGGCGGAACAGCTCGCCGATGAAGCCGTCGGGCGTCCAGTTCGCCAGGCCGATGCGGCCGCCGCTGCGCACCACGCGCGTCATCTCGCGCGCCGCCTTCGCCTGGTCGGGCGCGAACATCACGCCGAAGGACGACAGCGCGACGTCGAATTCGCCGTCGGCGAACGGCAGGTTCTCGGCGTCGGCCACCTTGAAGCCGACGTCCAGGCCGTTGGCGCGGGCGCGCGCCGCGCCTTTCTCGAGCAGGTCGGGCACGTAGTCGGTCGAGGTGACCTCGGCGAAACGCCGCGCCGCCGCCAGCGTGGCGTTGCCGTTGCCCGCCGCCACGTCGAGCACGCGCTCGCCCGCGCGCAGATCGACGGCTTCCGCCAGATGCTCGCCCACGATCTGCAGCGTCGATCCGATCACCGCGTAGTCGCCGCTCGCCCAGATGCCCTGCTGGCGCTGCTTGATGGCGGCGAAGTCGATCGGGGGCGGTGCGGGCGAAGGCGCCGGGCCGGC
>JAJZRT010000498.1 GCA_021802595.1 Pseudomonadota bacterium | reverse complement strand
TCGGCTTCGCTCAGCATGCGCTTGTAGAAATAGAACTTGTACAGCGAGAAATAGCTGCCCAGGCATTCGGGATCGGCCTTGAGCGCTGTCCAGATCAGGAACTCGGCCTGGCGCGTATCGGCGTAGCTGTTCATCGCCTGGCGCAGCATGTCCTCGATGATCGGCGGCGTGGCGAAGCCGATGGCCAGGCTGAAGGCGTCGGCACTCAAGGCTGTCAGCCCCAGATCTCCGGCGGCAGCATCAGGCGCTCGACCGGCTTGCCGCCGAGCAGGTGTTCGTCGACGATCGCGGCGACGTCTTCCTTGCCGACCTTGGCGTACATCACGCCCTCCGGATAGACCAGCACGTGCGGGCCGTTGCAGGGACCGAGGCAGCCGGTGTTGGACAGCGCGAAGCGGCCGCCGAGGTTCTTCTGCTGGAAGGCGTAGGCGAACTCGTCCCACAGATCGCCGGCGCCGCTTTGCAGGCAGGAGCCGCGCGGGTGGCCGGGGCCACGGTTCTGGACGCAGACGAAGACGTGTTTTTCTGGCTTGGGCAAGATGGTGCTCCTTGTTTCACAAAAAAATCAGACGCATGGCGAACCCAATTACCGTTCGGGCTGAGCCTGTCGAAGCCTGTCCTGAGCATGTCGAAGTGGCCCTGTTCACGTCTGGACATGCCCTTCGACAAGCCTGTCTTGAGCGAAAGTCGAAAGGCTCAGGGCGAACGGTGCGTGGGCATGTGCCTTCGGCCTTGAATCATCCGAACTTGAACAAAATCCCGTAGCCGCCGCGCGGATACTCCCAGTCGACGTTGCGGTAGGTGGTGCAGATGATGCGGCAGGTGCCGCATTCCAGACAGCCGTCGGTGATCAGCACCACCTGGCCGTTGCCTTCAGCGGTGTAGCAGCCGGCCGGGCAGCACACGGTGCATTCCTGCGTCTTGCATTCCGCCTGGCAGGTGGCGGGGTTGATGATGCTGATGTGCGGCCGGCCGGGATCGACGCGGTAGCGGTTCTGGAACAGCTTCTCTTCGACCTTGACGGGGATCATTCGAATGCCCTCCACATCTTGAACGCATCGCCCATCAGCCCGAACAGGGAGCGGCGCTGCTTGAAGCTCTTGCGGATTTCACGTTCCTTGGTTTTCTTGTCGACGCCGTCCACCGTGAGCATGGTGTGGGCGGCGCGGTTGACCAGCTCGGGATAGGTGGTAAAGAACTGGTTGTTCCTGTGGAAGATCTCCGGCATGTTCTTGTACTTCTTCAGGTCCTTCATGACGAAGCTGTCTTCCAGCCGGCCCTGGTAGTAGGCCAGGTTGGCGGCGCTCATCGGCAGGTCCTTGCCCTTCAGGTCGATCACCGTCTCGGCGGCGTAGCGGCCGGTGGTCATCGCCAGGTTGGAGCCCTCGCGGTGCACTGCGTTGACGAACATGCCGGCGTCGCCGACGATCATCCAGCCGTCGCCGTAGAGCTTGGGCATGGCCTTGTAGCCGCCTTCCGGGATCAGGTGCGCGGCGTATTCCTTCATCTCGCCGTCTTCGATCAGCGGCCTGATCGCGGGGTGCGCCTTCATCTGTTCCAGCAGCAGGTAGGGCGTGATCTTCTGCTGCTTGAAGTCGGACAGCATGCAGCCGACGCCGATGGTGAGCGAATCCTTGTTGGTGTAGAGGAAACCGGTGCCCATCATGCCCTGGGTGATCTTGCCCGCCATCTCGATCACCACGCCTTCGCCCTCGCCGATGTTGAAGCGGCTCTGGATGGTCTCTTCCGGCATGAAGTGGATTTCCTTCACCGCCAGCGCCACGTCCCTGGGCTCGAGTTCGGCATGGAAGCCGGCCTTCTTCGCCAGCAGCGAGTTGACGCCGTCGGCAAGGATCACCACGTCGGCGTAGACCGAGCCACCCTCGCGGTCGGTCTGCACGCCGATCACGCGGTTGCGGTCCATGATCAGGTCGGTCACGGTGGTTTCGCACACCAGCAGCGCGCCGGCGTCCTGCACCCGCTTGGAGAACCACTTGTCGAACTGGGCGCGGATGATGGTGTAGCGGTTGTACGGCTGCTGGTTGAATTCGGCCGAGCGGTAGGTCGAGCCGACGTAGGAGGCGTCGTCGAGCACCCACATCTGCTGCTCGATGATGTGGCGCTCCAGCGGCGCGTCGTCGCGGAAATCGGGGATGATCTCCTCGAGTGCCTTCGAATACAGGATCGCGCCCTGCACGTTCTTCGAGCCGGGGTATTCCCCACGCTCGATCTGCAGGACCTTGAGGCCGGCCCTGGCCAGGGTGTAGGCGGCGGCGTTGCCCGAGGGCCCGGCGCCGACCACGATTGCGTCGAATTTCTCGTCCATTGGTTTGCTCCTTAACAACTCATACCGCGACGCGCGCCGTCGCCAGCTGCTGCTTGAACGCCTCGGTGAGCGCCGGCAGGATCTGCATCGCGTTGCCGACGATGCCGTAGGTGGCGAAGTCGAAGATGGGCGCGTTGGGGTCGCTGTTGATCGCGATGATCACGTCCGACCCCTCCATGCCGACGCGGTGCTGGATCGCCCCCGAGATGCCGGCGGCGATGTAGAGCTTGGGGCGCACGGTCTTGCCGGACTGGCCGACCTGGCGTTCGAGATCGACCCAGCCTGCCTGCACCACCGGGCGGGTGGCGCCGACTTCGGCGCCGAGCACCCTGGCGAGGTCCCACACCAGCTGGAAATTCTCCGGCCGCTTCATGCCGCGCCCGCCGGACACGATGATGTCGGCGAAGGGCAGCTGCGGCTTGCCGGCGAGGTTGTCGGGGATGTATTCGAGCACCTTGGTGACGATGTCGGTCTCGATCATGCCGAGCGGGTGCTCGGTGATGCTGCCGGTGCGGGTCGTGTCCTTCTTCGGCATGCCCATCACGCGTGGCCGCACGGTGGCCATCTGCGGCCGGTAGTTGAGCGTGACGATGGTGCACAGCAGGCTGCCGCCGAAGGTCGGCCGCGTCGCTGCGAGGCTGCGGTTCTCCATGTCGATGTTGAGCTCGGTGCAGTCGGCGGTGAGCCCGGTCTGCAGCGTGGTGGCGACGCTGCCGGCGAGGTCGCGGCCCAGCGTGGTGGCGCCGAGCAGCAGGATCTCCGGCTCGTAGGCGTTGACCAGATCCGTCAGCCCCTTGGTGAAGGGCTGGTTGCGGTAGTCGGCCAGCAGCGGGTCTTCCATCAGGTAGCAGAGGTCGGCGCCGTAGTGGAAGGCCTCTTCGCAGAAGTGCCGGGTCTGGATGCCGGGCGCGCCCATCACCACGCCGGCCAGCGGCACGCCGAGCTTGTCGGCGAGCTTGCGGCCTTCGCCCATCAGCTCCCAGGAGACGGGATGGGCGACGCCGCGCTCGTGTTCGACGAACACCCACACGCCCTTGTACGAGGCCAGCCGCGGGTCGAGTTCGAACTTGCGCCGGCCGGCGGGTTTTTTCTGTTCGGTGGTTTCGCTCATGACGCGGTCCTTATCAATCAAATTCTTCGTTGTCCGCGAAGGGCGCGAAGGACCACCAAGAAATTCGTTCGTGGACTTTCTTCGCGTTTTCTTCGCGTCCTTCGCGGAAAGGGTTCAAGGTCTTTCTCGCTTTTCTTCTATGCCGCACCCTTGCCGATTTCCTCGGCCAGGTTCGGATACCTGGTGAACAGCTTCGCCAGCAGCGTGACGGCGAGGTCCTTGGGCTCGCGGCTTTCGCAGTCGATGATCTCGGCGCGCTGCGACTTCGGCTGCGGCGCGAACACCTTGCTGACGATGGTGGGCGATCCCTTGAGGCCGATCTTCGTCACGTCCTCGATGCCGGCGGCGTCCTTGTCCCACTGCTTGAGCGGGTAGCGCGCGGCGCGGAACATGTTGGACATGGTCGCGAAGCGCATCTCGTTGCTGCCCTCGAGCATGGTGATGAGGCAGGGAAGCCTGGTTTTCAGCACCTGCACGCCGCCTTCCGCGCGGCGCTGCAGAGTGATCTCGCGCGCCGCCAGGTCGAGCGTGTCGATCTTCGACACGTAGGTCAGCAGCTGCAGGTCGAGCCTTTTTGCTATGCCAGGCCCGACCTGGGCGGTGTCGCCGTCGATGGTCTGCTTGCCGGCGAACACGATGTCCACCGGCATGTCTTCCTGGATTTTGCGGATGGCAGAAGCCAGG
>JAJZRT010000497.1 GCA_021802595.1 Pseudomonadota bacterium | reverse complement strand
TCCGATCTCAGCACGAAGCCCACGCCCAGCAACAGTGTCCTGAATCGGCGCATCGTCACCTCCTTGCGAAGGTTGTACCTGATGCCGCCATCGAATCGCCTCGTAGACCTGCTGAAAACAGGGGCATAGTTCCGCTTTCCCGCCTTGATGCGGTGTGAGCCGGGGCCGATTTTCTGCGCGTGCAGGCCCGCATAGGGGCGGGGGCATCAGGCTCCCGCTGCAGTCTCGCGATGCCCAGGCACCCGGTGCGCTCAGGCGTCGATCAGCGCCGCGCCAACCCAGTGCCGGGCACGCACCAACTCGCGTGCGCAGTCGGCCAGCACCACGCGCGTGGCCAGCGCGGCCGGTGACAGCTCGTCGTCCGACAGGGAGCACAGCGCGTTCACGCGCCAGGCCTGCGCGTCCGTGATCTCGGCCAGGTGGAAGCGCTCGCCCGCGTCCGGGTAGCGACCCACCGCGGCCCAGGGCTGCAGCGTGGCGCCCAGGCCCGTGTCCACCGCCTCCATCAGCATGGGCAGGGAATCGATCTCGGCCACCAGCTGCGGCTGGTAGCGCGTGCGCGCAAACAGCTGGTCCAGCGTGCTGCGCAGGCCGTGCGTGCCCGTGGGCAGGATGAGCGGCAGGCCCTTGAGCTGCGCCATCTTCACTTTGGCTGGTGTGTTGCCCAGGCCCTGGCGCGAGCGGATGCAGTAGAGCTTTTCCTGCAGCAGCGGCAGCACGCTCCAGCGCCGCGCAGTGCCGGTGTCGAACAACACCGCCAGGTCGAGCTGGCGCGCATTGAGCATGGCCGTGATGTGGCCCGAGAGGCTTTCCACCAGGTGCAGGCGCACGTCCGGGTAGCGCGCGCGCATGGCACGCAGCAACGGCCCGCCCAGCACCGAGGCGGTGGTGGGCGCCAGGCCCACGCTGACCGTGCCCGACAGGCGCGCCTGCTGCGCCGCGCGCGCAGCCTGCTCGGCATGGCGCAAGGTCAGCTGGGCCTCGCGAAAGAAGGCCAGGCCCGCCTCGGTGGGCACGACACCCTTGCTGGTGCGCTGCAACAGGCGGGTGGAGAGCTCGCCCTCCAGCCGGCTGATCTGCTGGCTCAGGGCCGACTGCACCATGTCCAGCTCCAGCGCGGCGCGGCTCATGCTGCCAAGCTCCACCACGCGCACGAAATAGCGGATCTGCCTGAGTTCCATGGATGTCCTGCTGTCAGCGCGTCTTGTCTAGGGCTGGGATAATCGCATACCTGTGGGCTAGGCAGCGTCATGACCTCCATGGGCAGCTGCCGCCAGGCAGGTCCGCCGTGCTCCGCAACGGCGAGGTCGACGCTTCCGGCTGACCCGCACCCACACCACTGCGCGTCTGGACGCTAGGTTCCTTTGCCCACTCCGCCGAGAGCCTCGATCAGCTTGATATTCTCTATCCGCTTCGCATACTCCAGGGCCGTGGACCCACGGTACGAAATCTTGGAATAGTCCAGCCCCAGTCCTCGGAATACTGTGATGCCCTCGTAGTCCAGAAGGACAATAGGAAGAAGCGCGACCGGAAGCCCGGCCTCGCCGACCGGAAGCATAGGATTCGCGCCCGACTTGTACAGGCGCTTGATTGCGGCGTAGTCCTGATTGCTGACAGCGTACGCCAATGCGCTCATTCGGTCCGCGTCGGTCTGGTCCAGTTCTTCGCCGGTGCGTTTCAGTTGCTGGATCACGGTCGCCGTTACATCGGATCGCGCCAACTTATAGAACAGGCCCGCGCTAGGCGGAAAGTACTGTCGTGCACGCGTAATTGACTGCAATCGTTCGGGGCCGGTCCTTCGCGCCCAGTCGGTGTAGTAGGCTAGGCCCACACCCTCGCGCGCCGCGGCGTCGGCGCAGCCCTCCTGGATCGCGCGCAAACCAAGAACGATCGCATTGTCGATGTCGCCCTTGCGTCTGAGCTTAAACTCGGCATAGGTAGCTTTCAAGCATGGACGCCGAGGGGACTCTCCGATCTGCTGCTGGATCAGTTCGTCCATCGCGCCCCAGTCCTCCTTCATGGCCAGGACATCCCACAGATTTTCATAGGCGGCCTCGCGCGCACGGCTAGTTGACGTCTCGTCATAGTCGTCGGGGATACCCGGCGTAGCCAATGCTCGTCGGTAAAAGTTGATCGCCTCGTCGATTTGGCTCTGCTGCCTGCGCAGGCTTCCCCAGTCGGCCCAGACCAACGGTCCTGGATGAGGTAAGCCTGATGCTTTGCGGAACAGTTCCTCGGCATCGGCGGTACGGTTCTGCTGGCGCAGCGCGTCACCCAGTAACGCCATCGCGGAGGCATTGCCTTGATTGATGGCAATGGCATTCTTGAGCAGCGCTTCTGTCGTCCGGAGCCAATCCCGTCCGCATTGGCATCTGATTTCGGCGCGGGCGAGTTCATAGTACGCCGCGTCGCTCTCCGGATACTTCAACAAGAAGCGCTCCAACAGCATCTTGACTTCGCGATATGCTGGCTCAGTCCTTGGGCCATCGATGTTCACCGTGGTGGTGGTCGCGACGTAGCGCAAGATGTCCTTGACTGAGCCCACGTTGACAAAATAGTCCTTGGCATACACCGCCGCGGACGGCCACTCGATATGAATGGGTACGCTCTGCGTGGCAACCACGCGGTTACCCATGGAATTCTGGCCCCGGAAGTAGCTCCGCAAGACGGCAACCAGCCAGGTTGTAGCTCTCGGGGACGGGTCTCCAAAAGGACGCACCAACTCAACAACCACATGTGCGCGACCTCCAGCGACGCGAAGGCTCACGCTCTGCGCGAGAGGCGAATCAACCTTCGCTTGATTGGCCCAACCGATTTGGAGCTCTGGCAGCATCCACGTCGGGTCGTCGGGCCTACCGACATCGAGCGACACAATCCATCGTTTCTGGCCATCCTGAGTGACTTTCAGGTTGGAGATGAAAGGTTCGGAGACCTCGCCGGCTTGCGGCGTGATGCTTGCCTGCAGCGTGGGCGCGTGGAGGCCAAAAGGCCAGGCAAGACTTTGAGCATAGCTCGTGTTCGCGCTCGCGAGCAGGATTGCGATCGAAAACCAGGAGCGCAGATTGGAGGTGTGATAAGTCTCATCTGGCCTCTGTCGTTTGGATTTCCATCCGCAGCGGACGAACAGGAAATCAATGCAGGCAATCAGCGGTAAAACACGACCAAGCATACGCTCCTCCCTCTTGCTTTACATACTTGTACGGACGCGAGATGCCGGATATGCGGATCCGGCAGTTCGGACCGAACATAGGATAACTGAGCGCGCAATGATCTCCCGCCCTTCTTTCCCGAGCAGGCCCATTGTCGACATATAGCGGATCATTTACCCAACACTTCGCCGGGCGCGTTTTTTCACTTCGCGGATTCGGCACCCCGCTAAGCCGGTGCCTTGCGCCCGGTCAAAACAGATGGTGTGGCCGGAACCATAGGCGCAGGCAGAATGTTCTCCGGCTGGGATAATCGCGGGTCTATGGCAAGCAAAGGCAAACAACGGGTTGTGGTGGGTCTGAGCGGAGGCGTGGACTCCGCCGTCAGCGCGTATCTGCTCAAGCAGCAGGGCTACGACGTGGTCGGCATCTTCATGAAGAACTGGGAAGATGACGACGACAGCGAATACTGCTCCAGCAACATCGACTTCGTGGACGCCGCCAGCGTGGCCGACGTGATCGGCATCGAGATCGAGCACGTCAACTTCGCCGCCGAGTACAAGGACCGCGTCTTCGCCGAGTTCCTGCGCGAATACCAGGCCGGCCGCACGCCCAACCCCGACATCCTGTGCAACGCCGAGATCAAGTTCAAGGCCTTCCTGGACCACGCCATGCGCCTGGGCGCGGAGATGATCGCCACCGGTCACTACGCCCGGGTGCGGTTGAACGAACAGACCGGCAGGCACGAGCTGCTGAAGGGACTGGACCCAAGCAAGGACCAGAGCTACTTCCTGCACCGCCTGAACCAGGCGCAGCTGAGCAAGACGCTCTTTCCGGTGGGCGAACTGCACAAAACCGAGGTGCGCCGCATTGCCACCGAGATCGGCCTGCCCAATGCCAAGAAGAAGGACAGCACCGGCATCTGCTTCATCGGCGAACGCCCCTTCCGCGAATTCCTGAACCGCTACATCCAGAAGGAACCCGG
>JAJZRT010000496.1 GCA_021802595.1 Pseudomonadota bacterium | reverse complement strand
GATCGTCGTCGACAGCGGTGCCTGGATCAAGGTGCGCGACTACACCGGCCGCCTGGCCTGGATCGAGAAATCCGCCCTGGGCGGTCCCCGGAACGTCATGATCAAGTCCGACACCGGCACTGTGCGGCAGCAACCCCGTGACGATGCCGACGTGGTGTTTCGTGCTGCGCGGGGCGTCCTGCTCGAAGTCACCGGCAAGCCCGACGCCTACGGCTGGCTGCCCGTGAAGCATGCCGATGGCCTCGCCGGCTGGGTGCCCATGCGCGAGGTATGGGGCCAATGAGACTGGCGGTGCTCGGCGCCGGTGCCTGGGGCACTGCGCTGGCGGCCAGCTGGGCCCCCCATCATCACGTCACCCTGTGGGGGCGCAACGCGGCCGAACTCGACGCCATGCGGGCGGCCCGCGTCAACGCGCGCTATCTGCCCGATTGCAGGCTGCCAGACGCGCTGCAGTTCAGCCCGGATCTCGGCCATGTCGCCGCTGAAGCCGATCTCATCGTTCTTGCCGTTCCCAGCGGCGGTCTGCGCCCCACCCTGGCGGCGCTGGCCACCCATCCCGGCCTGCCGCCGATGATCTGGGTCAGCAAGGGTTTCGAGCCCGGCAGCCGCAAATTGCCGCATCAACTCATTGCCGAGTTGTTGCCCGACCAGCGCCAGACCGGCGTGCTGTCGGGCCCCAGCTTCGCCCAGGAAGTCGCGCTGGGCTATCCCACGGCCCTCACGCTGGCGTCCCACGACACCGCTCTGGCACAGCGCCTGGCCGAAACCCTGTCCGGCCATCGCCTGCGGATCTACGCGCACGACGACGTCATCGGCGTCGAACTCGGCGGCGCGCTGAAGAACGTCATGGCCATCGCCGCCGGCATCTGCGACGGCCTGCAGTTGGGCCACAATGCCCGCGCCGCCCTGATCACGCGCGGACTCGCCGAAATGACCCGGCTCGGCACCCGGCTCGGCGGCCACTTCGAGACCTTCATGGGGCTGTCCGGCCTCGGCGACCTCATCCTCACCACCACCGGCGACCTTTCACGCAACCGCCAGGTCGGCCTGCGCCTCGCCCGCGGCCAGACGCTCGAAGCCATTCTCGCGGAGCTCGGCCATGTCGCCGAAGGCGTCACCACCGCACGCGAAGTCGCCGCGCTCGCGCGCGAACTCGACGTCGACATGCCGATCACCCACGCCGTCTGCCAGATGCTGTTCGATGGCCTGCCCGCTGCACAGGCCGTCGACGCCCTGCTGAACCGGGAAATCAAGGCGGAATTCTAGGCCTTCGGACGCCATCGACGGTCAGGACAGCAGTCCGGCCAAACCCGCCCCGGCCGGACCGGCGGCAATTCGTGCTTGTTGTCATGCAGGCGCCCAGCTACAGTCCACAGAACAGCGTCCATTACGCTGACGCATACGAAGAACGCGAGGGCGCCCCTGGCCGGCCCTGCCCCACCTTTCAGGAATCCCTCTATAAAGCCCTGCCATCCGCATGAGTCGCCTCCGCAATCCGCCAAACCAGAACGACACACAGCCTCTGCGCGGACTGTTTTATGCCCTGATCGGATTCTTCGTGCTGGCCTATTTCATCGTCGTCGCCCGCCACTGGGTCGACGCGAAGGAGGACGCCGAGACCCAGTTGCGCTATTTCAACAGCACCCTCGTGCAGAACACGCGCACCACCCTGAAAAACTACGAACTGCTCCTGCGCGGCCTGGGCAGCGAGCTGGTCGCAGAAGGCGCGTTGCAGTCACCTGCACGCGGGCGCACCCTCATCGAGCGCATGAAATCGATCGATCCCGGCATGGCCGGATTGGGCCTGGCAAGGCCTGACGGGCAACTTGTCCTGGTCAGCGGCATACCCGACGGGACCCCCTTACCCAACCTGCTGAGCCAGGCCGCAAGCCGCGACAGCTTCCGCGCCAGCCTCGCCTCCGGCCATCTTCAGCTCGGTAGGCCGTACTACATGAAGGAACTGAAACGTTGGGTGAATCCTGTACGCGTACCCATCATGGACCCGCAGGGCCGGATCGTGGCGGTCATGACGGCAGGGTACGCCATCAACGACGGGACCACTCTGGGAGTCCATGCGGCCCTCCCCCCCGAAGTCCAGGTAGGGCTGCTGCGCGACGACAATTTCCTCCAGTACTTCTATCCGCTGCCGGATGGTCCGGAACAGGTCGTCGTCCAGAACACCTACGGCCAGCCGATCCATCCCAGAACCGTTCAGCAGCTTGCTGCGATCCGCAACGGCAAAGGCGCCATGACGATCGACCTTCCCCGCAACCAGGGACGGCATTATCTCGTCTACGAGCGCATCGGCGAGTATGGCCTGCTGGCGGGCGCCCTCATGCCCTGGCACACCATCGTTTACGACTGGCTGCAGCAACTGCTGCTGCCCACGATCCTGCTGGGTGTTTTCCTGCTGGGCGGGGTGTGGACCTATTGGCGCTCACTGGCCCGCCAGGTCAGGTCGGATGCGGCGGTTACCCGTCTTTCGGCCTGGCAGAAGGCCATTCTGGATGGTGCCGATTACAGCATCATCTCCACCAACACCGCCGGCACCATCGTCAGCTTCAACGCGGCGGCCCAGCGCATGCTGGGCTATGCCGCGGAAGACGTGATCGGGGAACACACGCCGCTCCTCTTTCACGACGCAGACGAAGTACGCCAGCGCGCGCTCGAACTCGGCCGGGAACGGGGCGAACCCGTCCAGCCCGGCTTCGACGTCTTCGTTGCCAAGGCGAGGCACGACCAGACCGAGGAGCGCGACTGGACGTATGTGCACAAGGATGGCCACCGGTTCCCGGTACGCCTGTCGGTCACGCCGCTGCATGGCCCGGATGGCAGGATCGAGGGCTTCCTGGGGATTGCCGCGGACCTGACGGCACACAAACAGGCCGAGGACAGCCTGCGCGACAGCCAGGCACGCTACCGCATCCTGTTCGAACACGCAGGCGACAGCATCTTCCTGATGAAGGGAGAGTACTTCGTGGATTGCAACCCGGCGACGCTGGAGATGTTCGGCTGCACGCGCGACCAGATCGTCGGCGCCACACCCTATCGATACTCGCCCGAGTTCCAGCCGGATGGCCGCCTGTCGAAGGTCAAGGCGCAGGAAAAGATCGCAGCGGCCTTTCGCGGCGAAACCCAGTTCTTCGAGTGGCGCCACCAGCGTCACGACGGCACCCCCTTCGACGCGGAGGTGACGTTGAACAGCGTGACGATCGGGAACGAGGCCCACATCCTCGCCACCGTCCGCGACATCAGCCAGCGCAAGAAAGCCGAAGCGGAACTGATGCAGTCGCGCCAGGCCCTGATCGAGCGAAACGAACACCTGCGCCTCATCAACCAGCTGGCCAACCGTCTGCATGCCTCACTGGCGCTGGACGACATCCTGAAGGAAACCATGGACGCCCTGCTCGGCCTGAGCCATGCGCCGAATATCGCGATCTACCTGCTGGACCCGGGGACAGCCCGCCTGAATCTGGTGGCAAATCGCGGGTTCAATGAGGAATTGCCGCAACGGGGCGCCAGCCTGCCAGTGGAAGGCAGCCTCAGCGGTCTGGCGCTGACCCGCAGGCACCTGCTGGTCAGCAGCGACCTTGCACACGACATGCGCTTGCACCCCGAGGTGAGGGAAGGCCTGGTCGCCGCAGACCTGCATTCGGGCGTCGTCATACCGATGATCTATCACGAGCAGCCGCTGGGCAGCATCAACCTGATCTACGGCGAGCATCGGGCGTTCAGCGACGTGGAACTGGAAACGCTCAACGCCTTCAGCAACACCGTCGCCCTCGCCATCGCCAATTCGCGCCATATCGTCAGCCTGGCATTCCAGGCCAAGCATGACAGCCTCACCGCCCTGCCCAACCGGACGGTCCTGCACGAGGCGTTTCCGGACCGGGTCGAACGAGCCCCCACAGGCAAAACCGCGCTCCTGCTGCTGGACCTGGATCGCTTCAAGGAAATCAACGACACGCTCGGCCACCATGTGGGCGATCACCTGCTGACCCACATCGGCCCGCGCCTGAAGGAAGCCCTCGCGCAACACGACGCGCTGATCTGCCGCCTGGGCGGCGACGAATTCTCCGTATTGCTGACCGGGCTGGCCGACGAGGCCGAAGCCGTTGCATTGGCCAGGCGCATGACCGAGGCCCTGC
>JAJZRT010000495.1 GCA_021802595.1 Pseudomonadota bacterium | reverse complement strand
CGGACGATGGCGCCACGGATGTCGCTGACGGTGAGCTCGGCCAGTGGCTTGCCGCCGGTCAGCTGGCCGAGGCTGGCGAGGTCGCGGCGGTAGGCTTCGACCGTATGCGACGATAGCCGCCGTTCGGCGGCGAGGTACTGGAGATAGGCGTCGACCGCGTTCAACCCTGCATCCGCACCAGCGCGGCGCCGACCAGCTGGCTCAGGCGATCCAGATAGAGCGTGCCCATGCCGGGATAGAAACGTTTGGCCTCCTCCGACGCCAGCACCAGCACGCCGAGGGGCGCGGCGGCTGGGGCAGGGCGCAGCGGAATGCAGGCGAATGCGCGCAGGTGCGGCGCGATCTCGCCGAACCAGTCGCTGGCCTCGGGAATCGCGAGCGGGCCGCACACCGGATGCGGCATCGCCGCCACGGCATCGCGCGCGGCCTGCGACGCCGGCGGGTTCGGCCCCGGCATCGACTCGCCGGCCAGCGTCCAGATGCGCAGCGCGTGGTGCGGCACGGCGAAGCCGTCGCGCAGGTGGATCGACAGCGCGGCGGCGATGTCCTGCGGCTGGCTGGCGGTCACCAGCGCCAGCGTCAGCGCGTGCAGCTTCTCGGAGATGCCGTCGTTCTCCTCGCCGAACTGGATCAGCTCGGCCAGCTTGTTTTCCAGCATCCGCACCTTGTCGCGCATCGCGATCAGCTGGCGCTCGCTCATCGATACCGCGTGGGTGCCGTGTGGATGCGGAATGTGCAGGTCTGCCAGCAGGGTGGGGAAGTCGTTGAAGAAATTCGGGTGCCGGGTCAGGAACTCGGCGATCTGCTCGGGTTGCATGTCGCTGGTTGCATTCATGTGATTTCTATCTCTCCTTCAAATACGGTGACGGCCGGGCCAGTCATCAGCACGGGCTGCCGTTCACCCGCCCATTCGATGACGAGGTCGCCGCCGCGCGTGTGCACGCTGACCGGGCTTTGCAGCCAGCCCTGACGGATGCCGGCGACGGCTGCGGCGCAGGCGCCGGTGCCGCAGGCGAGTGTTTCGCCGGCGCCGCGCTCGTACACGCGCAGGCGGATGTCGTGCGGAGTCAGCACCTGCATGAAGCCGGCGTTGACGCGCTGTGGAAAGCGGGAATGCGATTCGATCGCGGCGCCGAGGATGTCCACCGGTGCGCTGTCGAGATCGTTCACCCGCAGCACCGCGTGCGGATTGCCCATCGACAGGGCGGCGATGTCGAGGACATGCTGGCCGACCTTGAGCGGATAGGTGAGCGCCTCGGCGTCGGCGACGAAGGGAATCTCGGCTGGCGCGAAACGCGGTGCGCCCATGTTGACCTTGACCTGGCCGCTGGCCAGCAGCTGCGGCTCGATCACGCCGGAGGCGGTCTCGACGCGGATCGCCAGCTTGGCAGTGAGCCCCTTGTCGTGCACGAAGCGCACGAAGCAGCGCGCGCCGTTGCCGCATTGCTCCACCTCGCCGCCGTCGGCGTTGAATATTCGGTAGCGGAAATCAACATCAGGCTGCGTAGCAGCCTCGACCAGCAGGATCTGGTCGCAGCCGATCCCGAAGTGGCGGTCGGCGATGCGACGGCACTGCTCGGGGGTGAGCGCGATGGCCTGGCTGATGCCGTCGAAGACGACGAAGTCGTTGCCCAGGCCGTGCATTTTGGTGAATCGGAGCTTCATGCCTGTCAGAGTGTTCATGCGGTCTTGAGCCTGATGTAATCCTTGAGGAGGCAGCGGTCCATGACCGTCGTCATGCCGCCAGCCTGCGCTTGCCGCGCAGCGGCCTCGTGCACGATGCCTTCCTGGATCCAGATAGCTGGCAAGTGTAGCGCCAGGCACTCGCCGACGATAGCGGGGATGTGCTCGGCGGCGCGAAACACGTCGACCAGGTCGACCGCGAAGGGAATGTCGGCGAGGCTCGCGTAGGCCTTTTCACCCAGCACGCTGTCGACCAGCGGGCGCACCGGCACGATGCGGTAGCCGTAGTGCTGCATCGCCTGCGCCACGCGGTAGCTCGGCCGCGCGGGCTGCGGCGACAGGCCGACGACGGCAATGGTTCTGACGCGATCGAGCAGCATGCGCAAGGTGGTGTCGTCGGGATTGGCAAAGCTCATGGCATCAGTTCCATCACATGGTCGTCCATCACGTAGCCGTGGCCGATGTCGAACACGCGCGATTCGATAATGCGGAAGCCGTATTTCCGGTAGGCGGCGATCGCCTGCGTGTTGCCCCGGTTCACCTGCAGCCACAGGCGGTGCGCCTGCCGTTGGCGCGCCCAGTCCCGGGCAGCCTGCAGCAGGGCGGCACCGATGCCTTGGCGCTGGTGATCGGGGTGGACGTAAAGCTTGTCGAGCTTGCAGTCCGTGCCGGTCTGCACGGTATGGGCAAAGCCGACCAGCGTCCCGCCTTGCAGGGCGCCCCACCAGGCGTGGTGCGGATCGTCGAGCTGCGAACGGATGCGGGCAGCAGCGTAGCGGTCCGCCAGCATGACGTCGATCTGTTCCTGCGGGATCAACGCCGGGTAGGTGGCCTGCCAAACCACGCGGGCCAGCGCCGCGACGGCATCGACAGCGTCCGGTGTCAGCGGCTGCAGGCGCGGCGCGATCCTATTCATAGACGCTGGCCTCGCCTTCCGGGCGGGTCTTGAAGCGGCGATGCAGCCACAGGTACTGGGGCGGGATTTCGCGGATGCGCTCCTCGATGAAGGCGTTCATGCGCGCGACGCCGGCTTCCAGGTCGTCGCTCGGGAAGTCGGCCCATGGCGGATAGAAGTGCAGGCGGTAGCCTGCGCCACCAGGCAGCTGGCGGGTAATGACGGGAACGATCTGCGCCCCCGTGAGCCTGGCCAGCCGCGGCAGCGCCGAGAGGGTGGCGGCCTGGATGCCAAAGAATGGAACGAATACGGCATTGAGGCGGCCCTGATCCTGATCCGGCAGGTAGTAGAACGGCAGAGAGGCCTTCAGCGCTTTCAACACCGGCTTGATGCCGTCCGACTTGGCGATCAGCACCGGCGCGTGGAAACGCGAACGTCCGCGCAGCATCAGCCAGTCGGAGGCGGGGTTCTTCGAGGGCGCGTACATCGAGGCAATCTGGCGATCCATGGTCAGGCGCACGCCGCCCATGTCGAGCCCGACGAAATGCGGCGCCAGCCAGATCACCGGCCGCACGCCGTCGCCCATCACGGCATCGGGATTGTCGATGCGGACCAGGCGCCGCAGGCGCGCCTCACTCCCCCACCACAACAGGCCGTGTTCGAGTACGGCGCGCATGGAGGCCTGATAGGTCTGTCGCAGCCAGCGGTCGCGCTCCCGCTTGGGGGTGTCGGGGAAACACAGGGCGAGGTTGGTGGCGACGACATGGCGGCGCTTGCCCGGCAGCAGCGCCAGCAGCCAGCCCAGGACATTGCCGATGGCCGCCTGCAGCGACAGCGGCAGCCAGTGCAGCAGCCACAGGAAGGCGGCGCCGAGCCACACCGGGAGCAGTGCGGGACTCAGCAGATTACGCGACGTTGCGGTGCTCATGCGGCGGTGAGGTCGTACGGATCGGGTGCGCCGCCCGGACGCTTGTGGCGGTTGTAGCTCCACAGGTATTGCGCCGGGAAACGCCGCACGATGTCTTCCACGCCCTGGTTGATGAGCGTGGCGGCGGCGACCTTGTCCTCGGGCAGCAGCGCGGCCGGATAGACATGAATAAGGTAGCCGCGCCCCCAGCTCAGGCGCTCGGCGGCGACGAAAAACGCCGCCGCGCCAGTCTTGCGCTGCAGGCTGGCGACCAGCGTCGGCGTATAGGCCGGGCGCCCGAAGAACGGCGCCCACACGCCGTCGCCGCCGGTGGCGACCTGATCGGGCAGGATGCCGATCGCTTCGTGCCGCTTCAGCGCCGCCAGCTGGGCACGCACGCCGGACAGGTCGGTGGGCACCAGCGTCGCCTGGCCGCGCTGGCGGCCGGCCAGCATCAGTCCTGCCAGTATCTTTTTACGCGGCGGCTTGTACATCGCGGTGAACGGGTGGCGGGCGGCGTAATACAGGTTGATGATCTCGAAACAGCCGACGTGCGGGCCGATCAGGATGATGCCCTTGCCGGCCGCGCGGGCCGCGTCGATGTGTTCCCAGCCGCGGGTGCCCCGGACCAGCTTGACCACCTGTTCGTATGGGCGCAGCCACACCGGC
>JAJZRT010000494.1 GCA_021802595.1 Pseudomonadota bacterium | reverse complement strand
TGGCCGACGACGCTCACGGTCTCGTTCGACGCGTGCGGGCGCGTGAACGGGTACGGCCAAGCGTCGACCGGCAGCACGTGGAAGGGGTGGCTGTGGCCTTGCGCATAGGGCGTGCGAAAGTGATGAGAGCCGCCGCGGCCAACCACGAAGGTCTTGCCGTGGCTGCGCTTGATGTCGATGACTTGCATCGCGTAGTAACCGCAGGCCGCGGTCATGTAGCGGCCGAATTCGAAGCGCACCGCGACGCCCGGCATGCCGCGCTCCCCCAGCAACGCGGCCAGCCCCGCGCTGAACGCCGGCCAGTCGAATTGCCGATCGGGCTGGCGGTAGTTGACACCGATGCCGCCGCCAACATTGATGTGATCGATGTCCAGGTCATGGTCTTCGCACCAGCGGCGCGTCTGCTCGAGATAGGCCGCGACGAGCTGCAGATGGGCGGCGGCGTCGAGCTGCTGTGACAGTAGGTGGAAATGAAAGCCGCGCAGGCGGATCTCGGGGCGGGCGCGCAGCCATTCCAGGCATTCGCGCAGTTGCTGCGCCGGGATTCCGAACGGCGTGGGTTTACCGCCCATCATCAGGCTTGTCTCGGCAAGCGTGTCGAGCGTCAGGTTGATGCGCAACGACACTGGCGCCGTTCGCCCGGCGCGGGCGGCGATGTCCGCCATCCGCTGCAATTCATGCAGGCTCTCCGCATGCAGGCAATCGACGTTCTGTTCGAGTGCTTCCCGGAGTTCATAGTCGAGCTTGCCCGGCCCGCTGAAAATCACCGGAACCTCGGCGAAGTACTTGCGCACCCACGCCAGCTCGCCGCCCGACGAGACCTCGAATCCGGCGACGAGCGGCGCCAGCGTCTCCAGGATCGGCAGATCGGAATTGGCTTTGATCGCGTAAAACAGTTCGCAGCCGTCCGGCAGGCTGCCGGCCAGGTTCGCGGCATCCCGGCGCAGCGCGGCCAGGTCGTAGACGTACGCGCACAGCGGCGCGTCGGCTTGCGCGTGGGCCGAGCGCAGGTTTGCGAACACTTCGGCCAGCCTCAGCTCCATGCCGGATTACCCCCCAGCGTGCCGAGCGGGTTGTTGACCGGAAGATAACCGGAGGCGCGATCCGGTCGCTTGAAGAAGCGGTTGATCAAATTGGCTTTTCCGGGAAACGGCTCGCCGTTAAGCAGGGCGTTGATGCAGCGTGCCGAGACGTCGTCCCCGTATTGACTCTGGTAGGCATGCAGGTGGTGGCGCACCACCGCCCACAGGCGATTTTGCAATGCCGGCCTGCCGGCGCCGATCTGGTTGATCGCCTCGCAGAAATTGTTGACGAAGAGGCAGTAGGCGATCCGTTTCCAGCCCTGGTCGGCGCTGTACCAGAGCGCTTCGCGGGCGCGCGGGCTGATACCGTCCAGTTGCTTGGCGCCGAACCGCTCCTGCACCAGCTTCACGCCTTCGAAGTCGCGCAGGAAGACCTGTCGCACCTCGCCCTCGGCGACGCCGATTACCACGTTCTGCAAATGCGGCTCGAAAATGACGCCGTGCGCGAAATAGCAGTACAGCACCGGGTACATGAGCTCGCCGACGTAGCGCGAAAACCACGCCTCGGCGGCCTCTTCGCGCGGCGATCCGCCGCGCCGCTGCATCGCGTCCAGCAACTCGCCCATCCGCGCCTCGCCGTAGACGTGATTGCCGAACAGCGCCCCGGCCAGTAGCGGCGTCACGCCCGGATGCAGTACGTCGTCGAACCCGCGCCGCAGGATCAGGCCGAAGCCTTCTGTGATCGCCCTGTCGGACTGGGCGTCGCCCGTTTTCAGATCCGCCGAAATGAACGCGGGCTCCTCCATGACCGCGAGGCCCGGAAAATGCTGCAGCAGTTGCGGCGCCAGACTGCGCAGGATCCGGGTAACCTGCAGCGCGCCCTCGAGCTCGTAGATTGCGTTTTTGCGCACGCAGTTTGTGATGCGGACGTTCAGCGAACACTTATAGAAATAGGGGTTGTCGGGATGAAACAGCGTGCGGATCGACGAGGTCGGGTAAAAGTGCGCGCCCTGTTGCCCGAGATCGCGGATGCGGCCGCTGCGAATCGCCGTTGCGACGCCGGGTTGGGCGAGCAGATGGCGCGCCTGCCAGGGATGGGTTGGAATGAGGAAAAAGTCCTCGTCCGCGGCAAGCCCTGCCGGCGCCTGTTCGGCCATGATCTGGTCGCATGGCTCGGCAAGCACCGATTGCTGCAGCAGGCATTCGCGGCGCACGGCAAAATAATACAAGGCAAAGCGCGTCCCCATTTCCGGCGAATAGCGCTGCATGTCCTCGTACGAAATGCCCTGGCGGCTTTTCGGGGCGGGATGGAACGGATGACCGAATACCAGCGACTGTTCCGACTCGATGAACGCCTGCAAGGGTTCCGCCGAAAAACGTGCCGGGCGCGCCGCGCTCAGCACGACGGAGGTGACGGTCACGCTGTCGTGTATCTGTTGCATCAGTTCGTCGTTCGCCGGCATGCCGTACTTGAACGACAGTTCGCGCAGCAACAGCCCCGCCAGCGCCTGCCAGTCGAGCAGGGCCCAGGGTTTGCCCGGGGCCTTGCAATACATCGGCGACAGGTAACGGTAGTTCCCGGTGGCGGACGCGCTGTCGACCACCGTCAGCAGGCGCTCGCCAGTAAGCGGCAGGCGGATGTGCATGGCACGGCCGCCGGTGCGGTGCAGGGCCAGGCGCACCGATGCCGGGCTGTCGCTCTGCCCGAACAAGGGGCCTATGCTTAACTGCCCCTCCAGCCCCGCGACCTCACGGCAATAACAGTTGAGCAGCGTTTCCATGGAACGCCTGCCGGCTTCCTGTAGCGCCAAGGATGCGGGATCGATTGGACCCGCGAGATTGTATGAATGCATGCTTGCTCCCGAAGTCAAGAATTTCGCAACCGTAGACGATGGAATGCCACACGAGCGAGGTAAGTGCCGCTGGCGAACAGGGTGAATGCGCCAATAAAAAAGGGGGCGCGCAGATCGAATGCCTGGACGGCCGTGCCGGCGATCAGGCCGGCGCCGACGGCGCCCCACTTGGCATTGCTCTCGAACCAGCCAAAGGTGCAACCGGCGTTCTCGTGCGTCACGACCGCCGCGATCAGCGCGTGCAGACTGATGAAGCCGAGCGTCATTCCGAGGCCCATCGCGATGCGTCCGGCCGTCAATCCCGCGAGCGTCGGAAACAGCGCCTGGGCGACCAGCGCGCCTGCAATTAACAGGAATGACGACGACAGCGTGACGAGGAGGTGGCCCTGTCCTAAATAGCGGCTTAGTGGCATCGCGCATAGCAGGTAGACCAGGTGCGGGATGCCGAACAACAGCCCGGCCATGGCCAGAGACGCTGGCTCCGCACCGGCCTGGGTGAAGGGCACGAAATACGGAAATGTCAGCACGGTTGCGAATACGAACGCGAACTGCGCCGCGTAGATCTGGCTTGCACTCGCTTCCAGCGCGCCGCCCTTGGCGTGGGTCACCCGTTTGGCGCTTGCTTCGTGCGGGTGAGCGGGCTGCAATCGCGCGATCAACAGCGCGGCGACGAGCGGCAAACCCGCCAGGTAACGATAGAGCTCGAGCGGCGATTCGATCGTCATCAGCAGGCCCAGACCAGCCGGTGCGGCAACCAGCGCCGCCCGCGCCGACCATTGCATCAGGTTCAGGCTGCGGGTGAGCGCGGCACCGCTGACCACCGTAGACAGATAGGCGTTGGACGCGGCGAAGGTGCCGCCGAGCAGGCCTTGTAATGCAAGGGCAAGGGCAAACACCCAGGCATTGGGAGCGAAGCCTGCCAGCAGGAAACTGCCCGCGAGGCCCAGCTGGGCACGCAGCAGCAACGGCTT
Organism: Pseudomonadota bacterium; assembly: GCA_021802595.1. The sequence goes on along the minus strand of JAJZRT010000494.1, from coordinate 314 downwards.
TTTGCCGTATTTATCGGCAAGCCGTCCCCACCATGGACTGCTTACGGCCGTAAAAAATATCGGCACGATGTAGAGCCAGCCGGCCAGATAGGCGGTATCGCTGTGCAGCGATTTGTCGAGTATCAGCGCAAAAAAGGGCGGCATTCCGAGCGCCGCGAACGCAGCGATGAAATGGCAAACCATGATCGTGGCCACAATGCGCCGCCGGTCGACGATCATGGCGCCCTCAGGAAGTTGGGTGTGCTGCGGCCGTAGAATTTGTTGACGTCGGCCGCGCCGGTTTCGGTCTTCTCAGCCAGGGTGGCGGCGATCAG
>JAJZRT010000493.1 GCA_021802595.1 Pseudomonadota bacterium | reverse complement strand
ATGCCGGCGGTCGCCGCGCGCAAACCCGGCCAGCGGCGCGACGCTGCCCTTGCTCAGACCGATCACCTTGAACAGCTCGCCCATCTCCGCCGGTGACACCAGCCGCTGCATGGCGTTGGCCTGCGGCAGGTAGGCCGCCGCATCGGCAGGCGACGTCTGCAGCAGCAACTCGGTGAGTCCGCTGTTCAACAGAAAATTCGCCTGGCTGGTGTAGCCCGCGAGTTCCAGTCCCGCATCCATCCCCGCCCGCGCCACCGCGCTGAAATCGACATGCGCGGTGAGATCGCACAGCCCGGGCAGATGGAACGGATCGTCGAGCGCGTGGTGGCGGTAGTGCGCGCGCAGCGTGCCCATGTGGCGCTGCGGGTGGTAGTACTCGGCGGCAACGAAGCCGTAGTCGATCATCAGCACCAGGCCGCGGTCGAGTGCGTGCGCAAGCGAGGCGATCAGCGCGTCGGCGGCGAGGTTGATCTCGGATAGGTAGCCCGGCGCCAGGTTCAGCGCCGCGGCGCGCGCGTGCAGCACCGGGTCGGCGATGGGGCGGTCCTGCCACGCGAACGTCTCGCCTTCCAGCGTCACTCCGCGCGCCAGCGGCCCGGCCTCCGTCCAGTGCACCAGCTCCACCGGCAGCGCGTCGAGCACCTCGTTGCCGAGGATCGCGCCCCTGAAATGCGCGGGCAGCGCATCCAGCCACTGCACCCGCCCGGCGAGTTCGGGCCATACGCGGGCGATCGTTTTCTGCTGGCGTTCGCGCAGGTCGGCGCTCACCTCAAGAATCGAGTAACGCGCCGGCAATGCGTCGAGCCGTGCCAGTTCGCCGAGCATGTCCGCGGCCAGGCGTCCGCTGCCGGCCCCCAGCTCGAGCACCTCGCCGCCGGTCTGGGCCAGCACCGGCGCGATCGCCTGCGCCAGCGTGCGGCCGAACAGCGGCGTCAGTTCCGGTGCGGTGACGAAGTCGCCCGCCGCGCCGAACTTCATCGCGCCGGCGGCGTAGTAGCCCAGCCCCGGCGCGTAGAGCGCGGCTTCCATGAAACGCGAGAACGGTATCCAGCCGCCGGCGTTCTCGATCAGTGTGCGCAGGTGCGCAGCCACGCGCTGGCTGTGCGCAAGGGCGTCGGGCGTGGGGGCGGGCAGCATCGACGAGTTCATGGATAATGCAAAATTCGAGGACTATAAGGGTGAATCCCGATGCATGGCAAAGTCGTACTGATTACCGGCGGGGCCAAGCGGGTGGGCGCGGCATCGGCGCGCCTGCTGCACGCGGCCGGCGCCAACCTGATGATCCACTACCGCAGCTCGGCCACCGAGGCGCGCGCGCTGCAGGACGAACTCAACGCCATCCGCCCCGATTCGGTCGCGCTGATCCAGGCCGACCTGCACGACACCCATGGCCTGCCCGCACTGGTGAACCAGACCGTCGCCACCTTCGGCGGCCTCGACGTGCTGCTCAACAACGCGTCGAGCTTCTACCCCACGCCGGTCGGCACCATCGCCGAGAAGGACTGGATCGACCTCATGGGCAGCAACCTCAAGGCGCCGATGTTCCTGTCGCAGGCCGCCGCGCCCGAACTCAGGAAGCGCCACGGCTGCATCATCAACATCACCGACATCCACGCCGAGCGGCCGATGAAAAGCTACGTCGTCTATTCCGTCGCCAAGGCCGGCCTGGTCGGGCTCACCAAGTCGCTGGCGCGCGAGCTGGCGCCCCAGGTGCGCGTCAACGGCATCGCCCCGGGGCCGATCATGTGGCCCGAGGACGACTCGAATTTCGACGAGGTCTCGCGCCAGCGCATCGTCTCGCACACCATGCTGAAGCGCGCCGGCGATCCGCACGACATCGCGCTGGCGGTGCGCTTCTTCGCGATGGACACGAACTTCGTGACGGGGCAGATCCTGGCGGTGGACGGCGGGCGCAGCGCGAAGCTGTAGACGTCGTCGAAGCCTTCAGCTTCATCGTCGTGAGCGCCCGGAAGGGCGCAAGCATGCGGTAGAGCATCAGCGCCGCGAGGCGATTCAGGTCCCCATCGGCGCGCACCGCGCGCAGCCGCGACAGCACCCGGCGCGAACCGACGCGCAGGATGTTGCGGCCCAGGGACCGACCCCGGTTCGACGCTGTCGCATATCGACGACAGCGTGCGCCCCACACGGCGGCGTTCAACCCTGACGTCGCTGGCTGCGGAAGGTGGAGCCGGAACGGATTTCTTCCAGTTCAGCCGCCTTCTCCTGAACCGCTTCGGTCGCCGGGACCTGAGTCGCGGAGGCGTCCGGCAGCTTGGCCAGGTTGGGGCCGGCTGCATGCATCGCCATGTTCCCGGTGATGATGCCGCCTTCCTCGACCATCAAGGCCCCGTAGCGGATCGTGCCGTTGACCCGGCCGGTGGCGTACACCACCAGCCGCTTGCGGGCGGTCAGCTCGCCCTCGAAGGTGCCGCGCACCTCCGCCACGTCGATCTCGGCCTTGCCCGAAAACACGCCGCCTTCGGCGATGCGGATATCGCGGCTGTTCATCGACGCTTCCACGCGACCCTCGACCACCAGGATTTCGCAATCGGTGATTTCAGCGCCTTTCAGCTTGATGTTCGGTCCGACGATGAGCTTGCTGCCCTCCTCGTTCCGCGCAGCCTTGATGACTTCCGGCGCGGCTTCCGCCTGGGGCGGCTCGGCAGGCTTGGGGGATTCGGCCGGTTTGGCCGGGTAGCCCGTATGGCCCGTCCGGGTCGAATCGGTTCTTGAGTTGCTGGCAGTGCCGGGTTGCATGAAGGATTTGAGCATGGGTCGGTCTCTCTCTGTATGTGTCTGGGGTAAAGCGCTCTGGTGTGGTTGCGGCCGGAACTGGACGCAGGGGGGCAACAGCAACAGACGGGCCAGCACTGAAAACCCGTTGATAAACAGACAGATGAGGAATTGGCGGGGGCTTGCCAAGGGCAAAAACAGGCTAAAACGTCGCTCATGGGCGACATCAAATCCGGCCGATTTTCAGATTAATCTGACAAAACAAAAGGATAGGACGGATCGAGGCTGTCGTCAGATGGCGACAGCGCGGTGCGGGCAACGCGCCACGCTCAAATCGCGCGTCAGGATCGGCGACGCCGACCATCGGCTCGTTTGAGCTGCACTCATTCCACCACGCGCACCGATCCCCGGCTGACGCTCTCGCCATCCCGCGGGCGCAGCGACCAGAACGACAGCGACGAGAGGATCGTCAGGCCGGCCAGCGTCAAAAAGGCATGATGCAAGGCGGTCGTCACCGCCGCACGGTCGGTTTGCGGCAGGTCGCCCAGATACCAGCCTGCGATCAGCGAGCCGCACGCCAGCCCGAAGCTCATCGACATCTGCTGCAGCGAGCTCGCGATCGTGCTGGCCATGCTCGAATCGGGCGTATCGATGTCGGCGTAGGCCATCGAATTCATGCTGGTGAATTGCAGCGAATTGAAGAATCCCATGGACAGGCCCAGCAGCACGATCAGCGCGATGGGCGTGGCCGGGTTCACCAGCGAGAACAGGCTGACGACGACCCCGATCATCACCGTATTCACGATCAGGATGCGCCGGTAGCCGAAGCGTGCCAGCACCCGCGCGGAGATGACCTTCATGAACATGGCGGCCGCCGCGGCAGGCATCATCAGCAGGCCCGACTGCCAGGCCGGCATGCCCAGGCCGAGCTGGTAGAGCAGCGGCAGCAGGAACGGCATCCCGCCCACCCCCAGCCGCGTGACGAAGCCGCCCACCACCGAGATGCGAAAGGTGCGCACCCGGAACAGCCGCAGGCGCAGTAGCGGATGGGGCGTCTCGCGGGCATGCCATACATACGCGGCCAGCAGGCTCGCGCAGAGCAGCAGCAGAACGGCCGCCGAGGTGGCGTCGATCCGGTGTTCGCCGAAGATTTCCAGCAGCCAGGACAAGAGCGCCGTACCGCTGCCGAACAGGACCAGGCCGACGATGTCCAGCGGGCGCGCCGCGTCGCCCCGGTAATCCGGCATGTGGCGCTGCGCCAGCCACAGCGCCAGCAGGCCCATCGGCACGTTGACGAAGAAGATATAGCGCCAGGAGACCCAGTGCACGATCAGGCCGCCGACCGTGGGCCCGAGCAGCGGCCCGATCAGCGCCGGGATGATGACGAAATTCATCGCCCGCAGCAGTTCCGATTTGGGAAACGTGCGGATG
>JAJZRT010000492.1 GCA_021802595.1 Pseudomonadota bacterium | reverse complement strand
CTCACAGCTCTCCCCGGGGCGCCGCCTGCGACGGATAGACCAGCAGCAGATTGGCGTCGTGGGTGACGATGCCGAGCAGCACCGCGCCGATCAGGCGGTCGATGTTGACCCAGTATTCGTGCGACGGACTGTAGGGGTGGCGCCAGTAGGGGTCGGCCACCAGCACGCTGCGCTTCTTGCGGTCGTAGCCGGCGAGCACGACGAAGTGGCCTGCCGGCAGGCCGCGGATGTCGTCGGGGGTGTCGTCCGGCCCGTATTCGCGCGCCGCGCGGTACAGGTAGGTCGAGCTGAGGCCGGTGATGATCGGCAGGTTCTTCCTGAGCAGGCCGCGGATCAGCGGGCGCGAGAGATCGGTCAGGCGCAGGCGCCCGCCCAGCCGCAGGAACTCCAGATAGCCCTTGGTGACGCGCTGCAGGCGGGCGTCATGCTGCTTCTCCCGCGCCTGCTGCCGCAGGCGCTCGGCGATGTCCACCCCCGGCACGAACCAGGTGGGGTCGAACACGGTCAGGTTGTAGGTGTAGAGCGTGGCCTGGTAGCCCTGGCGCAGCGCATCGCAGGCGAGGAAGATGGCGAAGGTGCCGCCGTGTTGCAGCCTGTGGGTGCGCTCGATCACGTCCGCCAGCGGCACCTCGCCGCCCCAGTAGTGGTAGACGGCCTGCAGGCAGGTGGGCCCGCAGGTTGTCTCGTCCGGTTGCGGCAACATCCTGACCGGCAGGCGAAGCGTGATGGGATGCATGGAGCCTTCCTCTCCGGGAAGCGTCGTGTGCCTGTTCGACAGGGCGGATTTGGTGCCGGCCTAGCGTGTCCACACCACGCGCAACAGGTTTTCCTGCTCGTTGTAGTGGTACTCCAGTTCGCCCTGGTAGGCATGATGCAGGGCTTCGCCGATGCCGCGGGCGAGGTGGATGTCGGTGGTGGTGATCAGGAGGCCGTCATCCTCGTCCGTGATCGCCATGATCCGTTTCAGCGGATGCTCGGCCTTGGCGTGCGTCTCCTCGTTCCGGGCCAGCCGCAGCAATTCCTCGCGGTGCGCCCTGAAGAACGGGCCACTCACGCTCACATACCCGGCCGGGTAGTTGTCGTGGATGCGATGGCATGCCGGACACATTTCCTCGTGGGCCTGGGCAGGCTTCACCAGCCATTGCCAGCGGCCGCCATGGAACACGGCACCGCATTGCGGACACACCGTGGGCTCCGGCAGCTTGTGCCTGGCCTTGTAGGCGTCGTGCCGGGTTTCCTGGACCAGACGGTCGCGGCGGACGGGATGGAAGTCGGTGAAGCGGGATTTCATGGTGAGCTCCTCAGTGATGACAAACAAGCGGCCTGCATTCAGTCTTTTCCGCAGCGGGGCGCGATGGATTGCCGGCTTGGAACCGGGACGCAGACGAGCGCGGCATCCCCCTGGCCGGGTTCCCTGGGCTATGCCTTGCGTTCAAGCGCGATCCCGGCCAGTTCGACCAGCACGCCCACGCCCAGCACCACCAGTCCCGCCCAGATTTCGGGCGCCAGGGCCATCAGCAGGCCTCCCAGCACCACCAGGGCTGCCGCCACACCACGTCTTGTTCGCCGCGTTCTCAACATGCCGATGTTCCTTTCCGGGCCAGGCTACTCGTAGCGCAGCAATTCTTCGGCGAGCGTGTCGGGGCCGAAGCGATCGATCAGCGCCTCGATCTCCGGCAGCAGCGTATCGCCCTCGTCATCTTCCAGCGTGCCGTCGCCCACCAGACGGGCACCCAGTCCCGCCAGCAGGGCATCCCGTATGGTGGCCAGCGTGGGCGGGTTCTCGCGGTTCTCGTCGCCTGCCACGGCCTCGATTGCGCGCGAGAGCGGCTCGCTGGCGGTGACCTGCGCAAAATCGATCGCGAGCGCGGTTGGGCCGAACTCCTCGATGAGCTCGTCGAGTTCGTCGAGGAGCGATTCGCTGATGTCGAAGTGATGCATGCGCTCGGCCTCGTTGAAATCGCGTGGCAGCAGGTCGCCGAGAAAGCGCCGGACCGCCATGAGCGTGACGGGCTGTTCGGATTCCGGATTGTTGATCCGGCTGGTGAGCAGCGCGGACAGATGGGGGCTGACGCGCGTGGCGACATCGATGGAATTACGGGTCATGGCTTTTCCTGGTTGTCGGGGACATGGGTCGGATCGCACGCTTCCCGATCCCACCACCTCTATGAAGGTATAGCAGATGGTTTTCCGGTCTTGCGCCTCCGCGTGACGGAGGAATCGCCCCGGCCCTGAACGCTTAGTCCTGCAGCAGTTCGACCAGCGAACCGCCGCCGTGCAGGCGGCGGATGGCCTCGGCGAGAAGCGGCGCCGTGTCCAGTACCCCGACCCGGCTGCCGATCATCGCCGGCGGCAGCCGGAACGGCGGAACGGAATCGGTGACCAGCACTGTCTCCAGCGCCGGATCGGCCAGCACCGTGCCCGCCGCGCCGGTGAACAGGCCGTGGGTGGCCGCCGCCAGCACCCGCTGCGCACCTCGTTTCCTGCAGGCCGCGGCGGCCCGTGCCAGGGTGGTGCCGCTCGCGATCAGGTCGTCGACGATGAAGGCGGTCATGCTGGCGATCTCGCCGACCACCGCGTCACCGGACACGACCCCCTCGCTGCGGCGCTTCTCCATGAAGGCGGCGCCGACGGGCCGGCCGAGCGCGCGGGCCAGGGAATCCCGGAAGGCATCCGCGCGCTTGACGCCGCCGGCGTCCGGCGACACCACCACGACGTCTTCATCCTGCAGCCGGGCGACGCACCAAGCGACGAACAGGCCGCGCGCCTCCAGGTGCTCGGCCGGGATGCGGAAGGCGTTCTGGTAGGCGGCGAGGTTGTGCACGTCGAGGGTCACCAGCCGGTCCGTGCCCACCGCCTCGAACAGCTGCGCGACATAGCGGCTGCCGACCGGGTCGCGCGGCTTGGTGCGGCGGTCCTTGCGGGCATAGGCGAGATAGGGGCAGACCGCGGTGACCCGCGCGGCCGAGGCGTCCTTCAGCGCGCCGATGAAGAACAGCAGGCGCACCAGCTTGTCGTTGGCGCTCATGCCCGGTTCGCCGTAGAGCGAGTGGATCACGTACGCGTCCCGGCCGCGCACGCTATCCAGCGGCCGCGCCTTGTGCTCGCCGTCCTCGAATTCGCGTTCCTCGTGGCGGGACAGCGCGATCCCCAGTGCGGCCGCCACCCGTTCGCCGTAGGCGCGGCTGGCGTCGAGCGCGAACAGGCAGGGTTCATCCTGGCTCATCGAAGGGTTCCCCGGGGAACGCTGGCATCGTTTTCATAATATGCCAGACTCAGAAAGAGCGACGGGCTACCGGAAAGGCGAAACCATGGAACCCAAGGAGTGTTTCTACAGGGAGCAGTTCGGCTACTGCTGGCAGGAGGACGGCCAGTGGCTGTTCCAGGCGGTGGATGTGAGCGAGGCGCCGCTGGGCGAGCCGCTCAAGGTCGAACTGGGGGAGCTGGTCTTTCATCACGATGAAGACGAAGAGCTGCACTAGCCGTCCGGGATGAATGCTGCCGCCACCAGGCCGCCGGATCCGGCGCTCGCGCAGCCGCAGCCGGGCGACGCGCTGCTGATCGTCGACGTGCAGAACGATTTCCTGCCGGGCGGCAGCCTGGCGGTGCCGCGCGGCGACAAGGTGGTGCCGGTACTTAATCGCTATATCGGCGAATTCCTGGCACACGACCTGCCGGTTTACGCCACGCGCGACTGGCATCCCGAGCGGCATTGCTCGTTTCGCGCGCAGGGCGGGCCGTGGCCGCCGCACTGTGTCGCCCACACGCGCGGCGCGGAATTCGCCCCGGCGCTTCGCCTGCCGTCCGCCGCCACCGTGATTTCCAAGGCGACCTCGGCGGACCGCGATGCCTATTCCGGCTTCGAGGGCACCGATCTGGATCAGCGCCTGCGTGCCGCCGGCGTCCGCCGGCTGTTCGTCGGCGGGCTCGCCACCGACTACTGCGTGCTCAACACCGTGCGCGATGCGCTGCAGCTCGGCTACGAGGTGTTGCTGCTCGCCGACGCGATCCGCGCGGTGGAGGTCGAGCCGGGCGACGGGCAACGCGCCGAGGCCGAGATGACGCGGCTCGGCGCCCGGCGTATTTCCCCCGGCGGGGCGGCCGGACGCGTTCCATGAGCGGCGTGCTGCTCACCGACCTGTATCAGCTCACCATGCTGCAGGGT
>JAJZRT010000491.1 GCA_021802595.1 Pseudomonadota bacterium | reverse complement strand
AGGCTCAGGATGGCCGCGCCGGGTCCTCGGCCCCGACCGCCCAAGCTGAGCAGACCCCTTCGAGTCGGGGGAGAGGACACGACGTGGTCCTCTCCCCCCGAAGGGGGGAGGGAGTTTTCGCCAACTTGGAAATCTCCGGAAACCCAGCAACCACGCGGGTTTGGGGAAGTTGGCAAGTTGGCAGCGTTGCCAACTTGCCAATCTGCCGACAACTCCCTAACGCGTTGATCAGTATGGGATTCAAGTTGGCAGGCGTTTGCCAACTTGCCAACGTCTCTGAAAATCGGGGGGAAGTTGGCAGAGGTTTTGCCAACTTGGCTGTGCGTGTTCATGCGGGCTCCTCGGGGTCGTTCAGGTCGTCTTGGTAAACCCACACCTCGGGGTTCTCGACCGGCAATGCGGCCCCCGATTGCGGGCATTTGAAGTGGGTGGGCAGCACCGGCAGTTCGCGCAGCGATACTTCGCCCGTGGCTGGATCGGGCTCGCCGACAATCGAGCGCAGCACCATCGCCTCGACGCACAGGTAGCCGAACTTGGTGCGGGCGGGCGGCAGGCCGTAGTCCTGCGCGTTGCGGAAGTACTTGATGTAGCCCTGGGTCGAGAGCGCGGAGAGGCGCTCGCGGATGGTGCGCTCGCCACCGAGCCCCGCCTTGCCCTCGAAGCTTTCCGCGAACTGGTTGGCGGTGTAGCAGCGCCCTTGGGCCGCCTCGTCGAACAGGATCTGCAGGATGGCGTCGCGCTTGCGCCGGCGCTCGGCATCGAGGCGCTCGCCGTAGTCTTTCATCACCAGCCGCTCGTTGGCATCGACCTCCCGCCACTCGCCGCGGATCTTGTCCACGTGCATCGAGGGGATGGCCGCGCCGTTGCGCAGCTCGAAGAAGAGCTGGCGCGTGGTGCGCGTCTCGTCGGGGCGAAACAGCAGCATGCCGGTGGTGTAGTAGCCGCGCAGACTCCCGGCCCCGGCCAGCGCCTGGAACGGGTCCTCCTCGAACTGCTTCTTGCCGAGCTTCTTGGTGTGGTGGGCCAGCACGATGCCGGCGTCCGGGTTCACCGCATCGCGCAGGCGCTCGACCCGCTGCGACAGGAAGAACAGCATGGCGGCGTTGTCGTTCTCGCCGCCGGCGTCCCCGCCGTCGAAGACGTTGCGAATGGGGTCGATGGCGATGATGTCCGGCAGCTCGTCGCCGAATGCCTGCTTGATCGCGGGGATCACCTGGGCCAAGCCAGCGTCGTCCAGGATCAGCCGCAGCTGCGACGTGGCGACGAAGTTGACGCGCGCTTCACCGATGCGACTGGGCGGTAGGCGGATCTCCTTCACACGCTCGCGCAGGTAGTGGTACTGCACCTCGGCTTGCAGATAGAACACCCGCAGCGGGCGCGGCGGCGTCATGGCGAGGAAGGTGGCGCCCGCCGCCATGTGCGTGAGCCATGCGAGCAGAAAGTCACTCTTGCCGACCTTGGGCGCACCGCCGAATACCAGCAGGCCGCCGGGTGTGAGCACGCGCGGTGCGATGAGATCGGGCGGCAACGGCGAGTCGTCGTCGAGCAGCGCACCCAGGGTGAAGGTCGGCAGTGTCGGCGCCGCCCCCTTGACGACCCTGCGCTCGCCCTCACGAATGAAGGTGGCGCAGTCGAAGCCCTCGGCCACGGCATCGGCCGCGTCCCACTTGTCCGGTTTATCCATGGGCGGCACGAGGATGGCGACCGACGCCGCGCCCGCCGTCACGCAGGCACGGGCGGCGTTCTCCGCGTAGTCCCAGCCCGGGACGTCGCGATCCGGCCAGACCAGCACGTGCTTGCCCGCGAGCGGCGTCCAGTCGGTCTTGTCGATCGGCGCCCGCGCGCCGTTCATGGCCGTGGTCGCCGTGATGCCCGTCCCGATCAGGGCGCAAGCCGCCTTCTCGCCCTCGACCAGCACCACGTCACGCGCATTGGCCACGGCCGGCAGGTTGTAGAGCGGACGCGGATCGGGGGCGCGCCACATGCGGGCGCGCACGTCCCAGGGGCGGTACTCCTTGCCGGTGGGCGGGTCGTAGCGGTAGACGCAGGCGATCAGTCTGCCATCCGCCGTGAGGTAGTCCCACTTGGCGGTATAAGGGCCGAGTTCGTCGACGGGGGCGCTGCGGGCATTCGATCGCTCCGGGGTGTGACCGATGGATGGTGCAAGCCCGAGCCATTGACGGATTTCCTCCGCGATCCGGGGGAAGTCGTGCCGGGCGGAGAGTCCACGGGAACGGGCCCACAGATCGATGACGTCGCCGCCTTCGTCGGTCGCAAAATCCTTCCACAGCCCACGCCGTTCACCATCGAGCTCGACCACCAGGCTCTTGCCGCGATTGCCGTCGATATCGCCGACATAGAATTTACCGCCGCGGATGCGGCCCTGCGGGAACAGGTAGAGCAGCACCGCCTCCAGGCGCTCGAGCAGGCCTCGGCGCAGCGAATCGGTATCGGGGAGTGCCATTCCCTGCTGTTCGGGTGCGTCGTTGTAGTCGAGCCAAATGACGTCTGCCATCAAGCCGACCCCCAACACCGGTCCTGCCAAGGGCACGACTTGCATGTGACATGGGTCGGCGTAGTGGCGTGTCGGGGCAGCAGCTCGCCCGCCTCGGTGGCGGTGATGACGCGCACGGCCCGGTCCGACATGCGCTGCGCGAGCCCGCCGTCGAAGGGTACGCGCTCGAACCAGATCTCCTCGCTGTCCTTGTTGATGGCGGTGAACAGCGCGGGATTGCTCGCGATGCCCGGCACGGCGCCTTCCATGTAGGCCTGGTAGACGGCAATCTGCGCGGCATAGATCGGCTTGGCACGTGTCACGCCCTGCTTGACGGTCTCGCTCCAGGACTTGTCATTCATCGTCTTGCACTCCCACAGCGCGGGATAAGCAAGCTCGATGTCGGCAGGGCCCGCAGCCAGGATGCCGTCGACGTGCCCCTGGATGCGTCCGCCGGCGACGGAGAAACCGAACTGCTCCCCATCGGCCCTGCGGGTGTAGAGCTCGAAGCCGGCGAGGCGCAGCCAGCGGATCGCCAGATCCTCCAGGGCATGGCCGACCTCGAACACCCGCAACACCCGCCCGGGCAGCTCGCGCCCCGGATCGACCGCGGCCTGGGCGTACTCGTACTGCAGGGCGCGCTCGCAGGCCACGCCGAGCCGGGAGGCACCGAGGTAGGTCCGAGATACCTGTGCTGCCCGTTCACGCGCCAGCGCTTCGTCGATGACAGCGTTGACGCGCTCGTGGAACCTGGGGCGGTGGTTGTAATCGAGCATCACCGCCTCCTCAAAACGGCACATCGTCGGGCGTGCGCTCCCGCAGGTTGTCGAAGTAGGCGGTGAGCACCACATCGACCAGTTGCAGGACCTCTTCCCGGGTGTAGCTCGCGAGCGACCGGTCCATGCCGATGGACGCCACGTACTCGCCGAGCGAGGGCAGGACCGCCTCCATCGCGGCCTTCTCGTTATGGGTGGGATCGATCACGACACCGCCTCCCGCCTTCAGTCGTTGCAGATGAATGTCCTGGCAGCGCATGGAGCAGAAGCGCTTGAACAGGCGCTTGCCGTCCGGCGCACGCGAGCCGTTCCTCGGCGACAGCCAGCAGAAGCCGCGTCCCTCTCGTCCGCAGATCGCGCATATCACGCCGCCCTCCGGTGTTCGTCGTTGGCTGCCAGCACAAGGCGATGGATCGACGACTTGTTGAACTGGAACGCGAGCAGCGCCGAGGCCTGGTAGCGGGTGAGCCCGAAGTCGGCGCGCATGGCCTGCGGCAGGTAGCGCAGCTGCTTCTCGGTGGGCGGTTCGTTGAGCCAGCGGCGGGTCTTGTGGGCGGTGTCGAGGGACTCGTTGTCGTTGAGCCAGTCGTCCGCCTTGGCCATGCAGACGCTGCGGTCGCCGACCGCCAGCAGACGGGGCGGAAGACTCCGGCCGCCACCGACCGCGTGCCAGCGCCCGTTGAGGAAGAAGATGCCGCCCCAGGCTTGGAGGCCGGTGGCCATCAAGGCATCGTCGCAGCCGAAGAGATCGCACCAGCGGAAGTTGGAGCGCTTGAGCAGGTCGATCTCCGTCATGACGAAGTCGTCCATGGCTTCCGCCTGCTCGGCCGGATCAATGGTCCACTCGAAGCCGCACAGTGGGCATTCGCGGCAGCCGAGCGGGACCAATGCCTCGCAG
>JAJZRT010000490.1 GCA_021802595.1 Pseudomonadota bacterium | reverse complement strand
CCGATCTGGCGCTGGATGCCGCGACATCTCCATGATCCAGTCCTATTCCGCGATCGCGCTCCATGCGGCCGGCCTCGCAGAACAGGTGCGCCTGGCTTACCTGCAAGATGCCGCCTCAGTTCGGATCTGGATTCGCGATCGGGAGTCAGGCGCCATCGCTGCCCATGATGTCGCGGCACGGGCTGAACGTGCGTTCGCGATGGATGACCTCACTGTGTTCATCGACGACGGGCTGCATGAGAAGCTAACCGAGATGCGCAACGCGAATCTGCCGAACGAAACGGGTGGCGTGCTACTCGGGTACTTCGATCTGCGACTCGGATGGTTGGTCGTCGTCGATGCCCTTCCGGCGCCCGCCGATAGCTGCGCAAGTCGCACAGGCTTCGACCGTGGCGTCGAGGGCACGCTAGCGTCGGTGGTCGAAGTCAGTCGGCGTACCGCGGAGATCGTCAGATATATAGGCGAGTGGCACAGCCACCCTCCCAGCCACTCCGCGGCGCCCAGCGTCGACGACTTTCTTCAAGGGTCGGAACTGGCGCTCGGGATGGCCGAAGAAGGACTGCCGGCACTGCAACTCATCGTCGGCCGCAAGGGCCAACTCTCGGTCATCAAGATCGAGGCCCGCTAGCGCCGGCGTTATGGTCGGCACTCGATCCATGTCACCGCGACCAGCCCGTCCGCTACGATTCTCATTTCCATTCCGCGTCGCCATCACGTGACTTCAGAGGCTCCCGCATCCAAGATTTCGCTCGTCCTGTCTGGCGGCGGCATCCGGGCCATGATCTTTCACCTGGGTGTGCTGAAACACCTAGCCGACTGCGGTGAGCTCGAGCACGTCGAGCGGGTGTCGACGGTCTCGGGCGGAAGTCTGCTCATCGGACTGGTCTTCCAGGAATGCGGCCTGCAATGGCCGACGTCCAAGGCCTTCCTGGAGCGGGTCTATCCGAGCCTTCGTCTAAAGCTTTGCTCGCGCAGCCTCGTCTTGGGCGCCGTGTGCGAGTTGCTGCGGCCGTCCAACTGGCGATTTGTGATGTCGCGCGCCAACGTGCTGGCAAGCGTGCTTCGCCGCGAATGGCACGTGACTGCCAGAATGGCCGACCTCGCTGCTGTTCCAGAGTGGTCCATCAACGCCACGACCGCTGAGAATGGAAAGCGTTTCCGATTCAAGCGAGATTCCCTCGGGGACTATTCCCTGGGGTACGCCGAGCCAGGCAATTTTCCCCTGGCGTCGGCGATTGCCGTGTCTGCGGCGTTCCCGGGCTTCATCGGCCCACTCGTCGTCGACGCGACCCGGTTCGTGTGGAAGAAGCGACCGACATGGGGTGCCCCGGAGTCCAGCGCGGTGGTCGTGCAACCCGAGTTCCATCGGCTTCACCTGTACGACGGCGGCATCTACGACAACCTCGGCCTCGAGCCATTTTTCGATGCGGGCAACGGCGTGTCGAAGCAGTCGGACTGCTTCATTCTCGTGTCCGACGCCGGCGCGCCCCTGACGGTCGGGTTCGGCTTTTGGGCGTTGAGCGTCTTCCGACTGACGCGCGTGGCTGACATCATGTCGGATCAGGCGCGCGCCCTGCGAGTGCGCACCTTCATGAGCTACCTCGCCCAAGGTGACATGGTGGGAGAGCGGCGTGGCGCGTACGTGTACATCGGCATGCCGGCGAACCCCGAGCAGCTCGTCAACGGCGCGCAGCCGGCGCGGTTCCCGACGACGTTGCGGAGAGTCAGCGAGGATGAGTTTGATGGCATTGCCGCTCACGGCTATCACCAGGCTGCCTCACCGGTGAAGCCATATGGGCCGGTGCACACCGTCGCATAGCCGGCCTTACGCGGCGTGCTTCTTCCCCGCGCGGGGGGAGCGCTTCGGCTTGGCGCCTGAGATCAGTGGCAGCAGCTGCTCCATGGCCGCCTGAGCGGCCCTCGCCTCGGTTTCCGCCCGCTCGATGACCACTCTGGCTTCGGTCAAGGCGGCGTCGATCACTTCACGCTGCCGGACAGCCTCGTTGGTGCTCGCGCGAAGACGCTCGACCTCGCGCCGTTCATGTTCGAGCGACGTCTTCGCCGCCACCAGTTCCTCGAGCTGACTAGCTGAGGCGGCCTGCAGCGCCTCCACGCGCTTTTCCAGGGCATCGGCGCGCTTGTCGGCGCGGCCGCGGGTGGCGCGCTCGTTCTCGATCTCCATCGCAGCGCGTCGCTCGGCGCCGGTTGCGCGCTCTTGGGCTGCTTCGGCCTCACGGCGCGAACGCTCCTCGGTCTCACGCAGTTGCGCCTCGACGGCGGCTAGGCGGATGTTCAGCGCTGCCACCTGATCGCGAGCAGCCTGCTCCCGGGTCGCGCTGGCTGCATGGGCCACACGTACCGCTTCGATCTGCCTCCCTGCATCGGCCAGTTCCTGACGTAAGCCTTGGATGCAAGCCGCTTCGGCGTCTCGTTCCGCATGCGCTAGGTTTTCCGCCTGCTGCGCGCGATCGACTTCCGTCTGCATGGGCGCCAGCCGCTCGGACACCTGCTGCTCGACGTCGGCTCGAGCCGAGGCTTGCGCCACGTCCCAGAAGTGCTGCGCCGCCTGCAAAACGGGCTCGGGGACGTCCGGAGGTGGTGCGAACGCGCCCGGATCCTGCAGCCGCCGCCCCAGCCCCTTGAACCAAATGTCGAGCATCGGGCTGACCGTGTTGGGCGAGCCGCGACCTATCTTCTGGCGCACACGCTCGATGGTCGGCCGCTCGCCCGCGAGCAGCAGTGCGTCACAGGCGGTGAACACGTCGCTTTCGGTGATTCCTCGGGCCATCGTTCGATCTCCTTGATTGGCGCCCTGCTTCCTGGCATAGTTACTCACGATAAGGGATAGTTATCGCGATCTACACTCTGATTGCGTTAGATATCGTACATGCATTGTAAGTTTTTGCATTCATGGCCAACCGTTGCATGATCGCTCCCGTCGAGTTGCCGACGAGCGGGATCGGTGCGCTCGATCCCGGCGTGCTTGCGCCTTTCACGTCGGCCGCCGTCGAGGCGCTGCTCGCCGAGGGCGAATCGGCTCATACCGTGCGCAGCTACCAGACGGCGCTGCGCTACTGGGCGGCGTGGTACTGGCTGCGCTACCGCCAGCCCATCGCCCTGCCCGTTCCCGTCGCGGCCGTGCAGCAGTTCCTGGTCGATCACCTGCAGCGCAAGACGCCGGCAGGTCTTGCCTGTGAAATGCCGCCCGTGCTCGACCAGGCGCTCGTCGAAGGCGGCTTCAAGGCCAAGCCGGGCGCGCCCGCGCTGGCCACCGTACTGCACCGCCTGAGCGTGCTGTCCAAGGCCCATCAGCTCCAGGGAGGATCCAATCCCGTCCAGCACGCCCATGTCCGCGAACTCGTCGCCAAAACCCGCCGGGCCTACGCGAAACGAGGCGTGCGGCCGGACAAGAAAGCTGCGATCACCCTGGAGCCCCTGCAGGCGATGCTGATCACCTGCGACGGTTCGCTGCGCGGCGTGCGCGACCGCGCCCTGCTTCTCTTCGCCTGGGCCAGCGGCGGGCGTCGGCGTTCGGAAGTTACCGATGCGACCTTCGAGAACACGCGCAAGGTCGGACCGCGCGCCTACTCCTACACGTTGTTGCGCTCCAAGACGAACCAGGACGGGGATCTACGACCCGACAGCGAAAAGCCCATCCTTGACGAGGCGGCCGACGCGCTTCAGGCGTGGATTGGGCGCAGTGGACTGACCCAGGGCGCGATTTTTCGGCGCATCCGCCGTGGCGACACGATCGGAGAGCCTCTTGCGCCCGCTGCTGTGCGCGACATTGTCAGGGCACGCGCCGCGCTCGCTGGCCTGCCCGACACCTTCGCGGCGCACTCGCTGCGTTCGGGCTTCGTGACCGAGGCTGCACGGCAAAACGTGCCCCTGGCCGAGACGATGGCGCTCACAGGCCACACTTCGGCGGCGACGTTGATCGGATATTTTCGGGCTGCGGAGTCGGCGCGTAGCGCGGGGGCGCGGATGTTCACATCCGCCGCTGAAATTGGGCTGGCACCAGATTCGCACGACACCTGATTCGTCCGCCACCGCATGCAGCAGCGCGTCCAAAGCGGCAGCATCACGGACGTCTGCCCGGCGCTTACTATCGTCAGCGGCCTTGTCGGGAACACTTGGTCTCACGCAAAGAATGACGCGTTGGCCGTGATC
>JAJZRT010000489.1 GCA_021802595.1 Pseudomonadota bacterium | reverse complement strand
GCGTCCGCTGGATTTTTCGGTGTTTCCCACGGTGCTGCTGCTGACCACGCTGCTGCGGCTGTCGCTCAACGTGGCATCGACCCGCATCATCCTGATGCAGGGACACACCGGTCCGGAAGCGGCGGGCAGGGTGATCGAGTCGTTCGGCAATTTCCTCGTCGGCGGCAATATCGCGGTCGGCTTCGTGGTGTTCCTGATCCTGGTCATCATCAACTTCGTCGTCATCACCAAGGGCGCCGGCCGCATCGCCGAGGTGGCGGCCCGCTTCACACTCGATTCGATGCCGGGCAAGCAGCTGGCTGTCGACGCCGACCTCAACGCCGGCTTCATCAATGAAAGCGAGGCGCGGATGCGCCGCGGCGAGATCGGCCGCGAAGCGGATTTCTATGGTGCGATGGATGGCGCTTCCAAGTTCGTGCGCGGCGATGCCATCGCCGGCATGATCATTCTCGTGGTCAACCTGATCGGCGGCATCGCGGTGGGGCTCCTGCAGCACAATCTGGGGGTCTCTGAGGCGCTGGGGCGCTACGCCTTGCTGACCGTGGGCGACGGGCTGGTGACGCAGATTCCCGCGCTGATCATCTCCACCGCGGCGGGCATCGTGGTGAGCCGCGCGTCGAGCGAGCAGGACCTGTCGCGCGAGTTTTCCACGCAGATCTTCGGCCGCCCGCAAACGCTGTATGTCGCCGCTGCGGTACTGGGTGCGCTGGGGGTGATCCCGGGCACACCCCATCTGGCATTCCTGACCATCGCCGTCGTGCTGGGCGGACTGGGCTTCTGGCTGATGCGCCGTCAGCGCACGGCAGCCTTCGACGTGGTGCCGATCGAGATGGTCGAACCCGAAACCGCGCCGACCGACGTCACCTGGGACGACATTCCGCCGGTCGACGTGCTGGCGCTCGAAGTCGGCTACCGCCTGATCCCGCTGGTGGACCGCAATCAGGGCGGCGCGGCGCTGAGCAGGATCACCGAGGCGCGGCGCCGTTTCGCCACCGACATGGGGCTAGTGGTGCCGCTCATCCGCGTGCGCGACAATCTCGATCTCAAGCCAAACAGCTACCGCATCACCCTCAAGGGCGTCGACGTGGCACATGGCGAGATGTCCACCGGCCAGGTGCTGGCGGTCGACATGGGCGACGTGCTCGGGCGCATCGATGGCACACCTGGGCTGGATCCGCTGACCGGACTGGCCGGAGTCTGGATCGATGCCGGCCGGGTGGAGGAGGCCGAGCTGCGCGGCTTTGTGGTGCTGGAGCCCGCTGAACTGATCGCGCGCCAGGTCGAGGCGGTATTCCGCCAGCACGCACCCGAACTCCTGGGACGCACCGAAGTCCAGCAGCTGCTCGACACGCTGGCGCGCAGCCATCCGGGGCTGGTCGAGGACGTGACGCCGCGCCACCTGCCGCTGACCAGTGTGCAGGCGGTATTGCAGCAGCTGATCGCGGAAAACGTCTCGATCCGCGACACCCGCACCCTGTTCGAAACCCTGGCGGCACGGGCGCCGAAAAGCCAGGCGATCGACGAACTGGTGGAAACCGTGCGCGCGGCGCTGGGACGCAGCATCGTCGACCGCCTGTTCGAAGGCAGCACCACGTTGCATGTCATCGGCCTGGCGGCAGCCACCGAAACCCGTCTGCTGAACGAGATGGGCGACGAGGGTGAGGCGCTGCTGTCGCCCGCCACACTGGATGCCTTGAACGACGCGGCGGAACGCGCTGTGGCCGAGCAGGAGCGCGAAGGCTATCCGCCGGTGCTGCTGACCTCGCCCAGCCTGCGCGCCATTCTTTCGCGCCTGCTGCGGCGCAGCCTGCCGCAACTTTCTGTGATTGCCTATGCCGAGGTGCCTGCCGATAAAATGGTCCAGGTCAGTGCGGAACTGGTGATGGGGGAGCGTGAATGAGCGTGCGGGTATTTGTTGCGGCGAATGCGCGCGAGGGCCTGCAGCGCATACGCGAAGAATTGGGCGACGATGCCGTGGTGCTGTCCACCCGGCCGCACCCGCAGGGTGTCGAATTGCTGGCCAGCGCCTACGGCGACCTCGCCGTGCCGGCGGCTGGCGAGCCGGTTGACCCGGCCGGCAGTTCGCGGATTCTGACCGAACTGTCGCGTCTGCGCGGCCTGCTGCAGAATCAGCTGGCTGGTTTTGCCTGGGGCGCGGCCCGGCGGCGTGACCCGGTCCGGGTGGCTCTGATGCAAACCCTGTTTGCGGCGGGATTCGGCAGCCAGCTTGCCCGTACCCTGGCCGCGCGTCTGCCGCGCGGCCTCGATGACGAGCCCGCCCAGCGCTGGTTGCGTCAGGTGCTGATACGCAATCTGCCTCTGTTGGGACGCGAAAACGATCTCCTGGCCAAGGGGGGGCGCTACGCACTGGTTGGTTCAACCGGCTCTGGCAAGACCACCACGCTCGCCAAACTTGCCGCACGCGGCGTCGAAGCCCATGGTGCTGCCCAGGTGGCGCTGGTGGCCGCCGACGCCTACCGTATCGGCGCGACGGCGCAGCTGACCGTATACGCCGACCTGCTGGGCGTATCGCTGCATGTGGCCGAAGATCAGGCGAGCCTTGCCAGGCTGCTGCCACAACTCGCCGCCAGGAAGCTGGTGCTGATCGACACCGCCGGCTTTGCACCCGCAGATCCGCGCACCCGTGAGGGGCAGGCGCTGGATGTCCTGGGCGTACACCGTCTTGCCGTGATCGCTGCCAACCAGCAGGGCGTGGCGATCGAGCAGGCGATGTCGCGCTTCGGCGAGGGTGCGGCTGCCTGCATTCTGAGCAAACTCGACGAAGCGCCGCAGCTGGGCGCGGCACTCGATAGCGTGATCCGCCATCGTCTGCCGCTGGCCTACATCACGGGCGGTCAGCGTGTGCCGGAAGATATCCATGTCCCCAACGCCGCCTATCTCGTCGACCGCGCACTGAAGGGCGGGCAACTCGCCACCCCTTACGCCCTTGAAGCCGAGGACTGGCCTCTTTTTGCGGGCGTAGAAGCCGAGCGTGCGGAGCGCAGTCCCCTCAAGGGCATGAATACCCTGAAGGGCACAAGCACCCTGAAGGGCACAAGTGCCGGCTGACCAGGCAGCCGGGTTGCGACGACAAGGCGCGCGGCAGCCGCTGCGCTGCATAAGCTGTTTTTCCGATTCCTCCGACTTCGGCGTTCGTCTGGCGCATGCGCTGCATGGAATCGGCCGGGTGTCCCTGCTGGTCGACACGCAGGGCCGTGTTTTTGCAGAATCTTCGCCCCGCAGCCTGTTTGACTGGGCGCATCAGCTCGAGCGCCGACAGCTGCATACCCTGCCGCAGGCCTACGGCGAGGGCTGGTATGCGCCCGGCATGCGGACCGATGAACCCGCTCTCTGCGGTTTGGCGAGCGGCTATGACTATGTGCTGTTCGATTCGGGCTGGGACAAGGCCGAGCTTGCATTGCTGCCGCAGGCTGCGCATACCGTGGTCCTGGCGGTAAAGCGTACCGGCGAATCCATGCAGCATGCCTACGCACTGTTGAAGACGCTGGCTTGCTGGAAGGGCGCATGCAGCGTGGGGTTGCTGGGCGACCGGCACGCCTGCGAGCAGGTGCGGGCCGCGGCCAGTCATTTTCTGGGGCAAGGGTTCGCGCAAGCCATTTTCAGCCCGACAAACGAGGATGACGCATTTGCCGAACTTGCCGTTAGAATGGTAAGTGAGGAGACGGGCCCGAGTGCCCGTTAATAAGACAGGAAACACCTGAAACATGGCTGGGAAACCCTCGTCGCAAGACGAACAGATCACCAAATATGCGCCGCTGGTCAAGCGCATTGCGTATCACATGATGGCGCGCCTGCCCGCCAGCGTCGAAGTCGACGACCTCATCCAGGTCGGACTGATCGGACTGATGGACGCGGTGGGGCGCTTCGACGGCACCCAGGGCGCGCAGTTCGAATCCTATGCCACCCAGCGCATCCGCGGCGCCATGCTCGACGAACTGCGCGAGGCCGACTGGCTGCCGCGCCACGTGCGGCAGAAATCGCGGCAGATCGAGGCGGCCATCCACAAGCTGGAACAGCGCAACGGCAAGGCGCCGTCCGAGCAGGAAATCTCCGCCGAGCTGGGCATGCCGATCGATCAATACCAGTCCATGCTGGGCGACGTGAAGTGTTCCCAGCTGCTGTATTACGAAGACTTCTCGGACGAGGACAGCGCCAGT
>JAJZRT010000488.1 GCA_021802595.1 Pseudomonadota bacterium | reverse complement strand
CTTGTTCAGACGCTGCAGCCGGGTGTCGGCGCCCTCCAGCGCAATGATCGCCGCCTTCACGTTGCCCGCCAGCTGCAACTGCTGCGCGGCGGTCAGCAGCACCTGTTCGATTTCGGCCAGCGTCCATTGATCGCGTCCCTGCGCGAGATCCTTGTAAAGGGACTCGAGCGCCGCCTGTTGCTGCTGCGAGGTCGCCATCTGGCTTTCGATATGTGCAACCCTTTCGCTGACCTGCCGCATCGTGTCGTCAGCATTGCGCGCCAGCAGAACGGATTCGTTCACGTCCTTGCCCGACTCGGCCAGCCGGCGTCCCAGTTCGGTCTTCAGGTCGCGGATGCGTTCACGGCTGTCGGACCATGACCACGCAGCCGCCGCCAGCGCCAGCACGGCAACCAGCATGGCGACGAGCGGCACCACCTGGATGCGTGAGTGCGGCGCCGCCACCGGGGCAGCGACAGGGGGCACGGGAGCCGTTTGGGGAGTGTCATTCATTTTCAGAGCCTGTCTCGTTCCTGAACCAGTTGACCAGGCCGTCCAGCAGGCCTGCATCGCCGCCCGCGGTGGCAACGACGTGAGCAATGCCGAAGCGGCGGGCGGCCTCGGCGATTTTCTCATGCGGCGCGAAAAGCGGGGTGGCTGCCAGCAGCGGCGCCCCCGGTTCGCCCAGCAGCGCGGCCAGATTGTGCAGCGTCTCCGCGCTCGCGACCATCACCGCGTCGATCCCACCCGCCTGCCAGCGCGCCAGCAGCGGCACCGGGTCGGCCTGCGGACAGGTGCGCCGGTAGCACTCCAGGAAACGCACATTCGCCCCGCGTGCGCGCAAGGTATCGGCCACCAGGGGGCGGCCGCCGACGCCGCGCACGATCACCACGCGCCGGCCGGCCACGGTCTGCAATCCGGGCAAGGCCAGCAGCGCCTCGCTGTCCTGGCCGTCCGGGGTGATGACACCCGCTACTCCCTGTTCGGCCAATGCGCGCGCGGTGCCGGGGCCGACCGCAAATACCTGCAAGTTGGCTGGCAGGCCGCCATGGGCCCGGATCGTCGCCATGCCGAACTGCGCTGCATTGGGGCTGATGAAAATCGCGATGTCAGCCACGGCCAGGCAGGCCAGCGTATCCGCCAGCCGATCCGCCGCGACCGGCTCGATGGCGAGCGCCGGAAACACGAACGCCTCGCCGCCCGCCGCTTCCACCCGCTGCACCAGCCCGGCCGCCTGATGGACGGGCCGCGTGACCAGCACGGTGCGGCCGGCCAGCGCTTGCGTCATGCGGCCGGCAGGGCGTCGAGAATGGCGCGCGCGCCTTGCGCCAGCAGCTTGTCGGCCAGCATCTGGCCGACTGCCTCGGGGTCGGCTGCATCGCCTTCGGCACGATCATGAATAAACCCGCTGCCGTCCGGATTCGCCACGAACCCGTTCAGCACCAGTCGGCCGTCCTGCAACACGGCATGCGCGCCCAGCGGCACCTGGCAGCTGCCGCCGAGCACGCGGCTGACCTGGCGCTCGGCGCGCACGCAGGCGGCGGTTTCGGGATGGTTCAGTGCAGCCAGCATGGCCGCCACGTCCCCGCTGCCGCTGCGGATCTCGATGCCGAGCGCCCCCTGGCCGGCGGCGGGAATGCTGTCCTCGACCGACAGCAGGCTCCTGATGCGCTCGCCGAGGCCGAGCCGCTTCAAGCCGGCAGCGGCGAGCAGGATCGCATCGAACTGGCCTTCGTCGAGCTTTTTCAGCCGCGTGCCGACGTTGCCGCGCAGCGGCTTCACCACCAGGTGCGGATAGCGCGCGCGCAGCTGCGCTTCACGGCGCAGGCTGGAGGTGCCGACCACGGCGCCGGGCGGCAGCTCGGACAGGCGCGCATGGCGGTTGGACACGAAGGCATCGCGCGGGTCCTCGCGTTCGCCGATCACGGCGAGCTCGAAGCCCGGCGGCAGTTCCATCGGCACGTCCTTCATCGAGTGCACCGCCAGGTCGGCCTGCCCTGCTTCCAGCGCGATTTCGAGTTCCTTGACGAACAGGCCCTTGCCGCCGATCTTGGACAGCGTGACGTCGAGGATCTGGTCGCCGCGCGTGGTCATGCCCAGAATGTTCACCGTGCAGCCGGGATGCAGCGCGCGCAGGCGATCGCG
The DNA here is from genome assembly GCA_021802595.1 of Pseudomonadota bacterium. The sequence continues at coordinate 2,055 of JAJZRT010000488.1, read as the reverse complement.
AATGTGCTCGGCCTGCCACAAGGCAAGCGCACTTTCACGGGAGGCAATGGTCAGGGTGTGCATGGCGGTAGGAATAAACTGTTTGATTTGGCAAATGATGGCGCGATACTGGCAATCATGATGTATCCGAATCCATCCAGAGGCAGGGCCGCGCTCACGCGGCTGATCGCAGCCTGGACCCTGATTTTAGCATGGGGTCTGACGCTGTCCGGCGCCGTCCGCGCGGCAGACAGCCTGGTTCACGCGAAGAATTTCCAGGACGATGCACGCACCGCGGCCAAACGGCGAGTCCCCATCCTGGTGGTATTCACCAGCCCCCACTGCCCGTATTGCGAGCGCGTCAAGCACGATTACCTGATTCCCATGCACAAGGACCCGGCCTACCGCAGCCGCGTCATCATCCGGGAAGTCACCATCGGTGCCACCGACCCGCTCACCGGCTTTGACGGCACGGCCACCACCGAAGGCGCATTTGCCGCCGCCCACAAGGTGTTCATGGTGCCCACCGTCCAGGTCTTCGACACCCAGGGCAACCATACCGGCGATGCCATCGTCGGCCTGCTGATCCCGGACTACTATTTCGGCTATCTGGAAAGCGCCATCGACGCCGGCATCAGCAAGGTGCGCGGCAAGTAGCCCTGGCGGCACTGCGGGCGCCGCCAGCCAGCCCGGGCTGCTAGAATGCCGCCATGCAGGGAGCGTCCCTATGAAAACCCTTCTGGCCGACGACCATCCGCTGATGCGCGAGGGGGTGCGGCAGGTTCTATCGCAGCTGGAGCCGCCGGTCGAGATCATCGACGCGCACGATTATCCCAGTCTGTTTGCCCAGACCGCCCTGCATGCTGACCTCGACCTCGCGCTGGTGGACCTCAACATGCCCGGCTTCGTCGGCATGCAGGGCATCGCGCAGTACCGCAGCCGATTCCCCGATATTCCCCTGGTGGTGCTGTCCGCCTCCGAATCGCCGCACGATATCCGCAATGCGCTGGAAGCCGGCGCACTCGGCTACATTCCGAAGGCCGCCTCCACGGCCGTGATGCTGGCCGCGTTGCGGCAGGTCCTGGCGGGCGACGTCTTCGTGCCATCCTGGCTGGGCGACAGCCACAGCGGCCTGCATACGGTGGCGCCAGCCGATTTCGAGGCGCTGCAGCACAGCGGACTGACGGCGCGCCAGCTTGAAGTGGCGCGCCTGCTGGCGCAGGGCTGCGCCAACAAGGCCATCGCCGGCATGCTGGCGATGTCGGAAAGCACGGTGAAGGTGCACATCGCGGCGATTTTCCGCGCCCTCAACGTGAGCAACCGGACCGAGGCCGTGCTGGCCATTCAGCGTCTGACCCACAATTCGTGAGCCTCCAGCCCGCCTGGTTCCGCCGTCTGTCGCTGTCCAGCATCCGCAGCCGGATGCTGGTGATCGCCCTGCTGCCCGCACTGCTGGCAGAGTTCGGAATGGTGGCCTACTTCACCTCGCAGGCGCTCGCCACGGCCGAAAGCACCCTGCGCGCGCGTGCACTCGGTGCGGTCCGCCATCTGGCCGACACCCTGCCCTATGCGCTGGTCAGCGGCGATACGGCACTGGCCCAGCATCTGCTCGAAACCGAAACCCGCAACAGCCAGCTGACGTTTGCCCGCGTCACCGACCCCCTCGGCCACACGCTGGTCAGCGCCGGCGATACCCTGCGTGGCGGGCTCCTCGACGATGACCACCGGCAACGCGCCGCCATCCACCTGCCGGCCGCCGCTCTCCGCGACGGTCCCCTGTTCGCCGCCCGTGCCGCCCCCGCCAGCGACCTGCTGGGACAGGTGGAGGTCGGCGTCAGGCTCGACCAGGTCGGCACGTTCAAGCGCGACACCCTGATCCATGCCGCCTTCCTGATGCTGGTGGCCCTGGCGCTGACCGGTGCGCTGGCCTGGCGGCTGTCCAACCGGCTGGCGGGACAGCTGCAGCACGTCGGCCAGGTGGTGGGGCGGCTCGCCTGCGACGACCTCACGGTACGCACCCAGCTGCCGCCCGGCGGCGAAGTCGGCGCGCTCGCCACCGGGGTGAACAACATGGCC
>JAJZRT010000487.1 GCA_021802595.1 Pseudomonadota bacterium | reverse complement strand
GCGTTGGTGGCGGCGATGCGGCCGAACTCGAACGGGTCGTCGACGATGGGCATGAAGAAATCGGTGGTCGCGACGATGGCCTGGTCGTCGTTCAGCCGGTAGACGGCGGCATCGTCGCCGTGCTCGATCCCCACCAGCAGGTCGGGGTAGGCCGCTGCCAGGTTCGAGGCGAAGGGCGTGTCGGCCAGGATGTCGCGCAGCACCGCGGGGGAAATCTTGCAGCCGCAGCCGCCGCCGTGGGAAAACTGGGTCAGCCGGATGGAATCGTGGGGAGTGGGATGGCTCATGGTCCGATTTCGCCTGTGAGAGTGGGCGCCTAGAATGAACGGGCTAGGGCGTGTTAGCACTAATTTCGCATCCGCGTTGTCGAGAGAAAGCGATGGATGCAAGGCGCTTCGCAGGCAAGGACCATCCCTTGCCAAGCGGCGCAACGCCGCAGACGCGCTTTCTCTCGACAACCCGAAGGGACGGGCCAATTCAAGCGCACCCCTTTGTCGCGTGCCGCTTGCAGTGAATGACGCTGCTGTGCGTCCCGCTTCGCGGTCTGCATCTTGAATTGGCCTCGTCGCGGGCGTGAAATTAGTGTTAACACGCCCTAGAGTGCTTTATATAACATGAACCGACCCCGACCCGTCAGCGGCTATTCCGCCGCGCAACTCATCGACCGGCTGGCGCAGGCGCGCGACCGGCTGCGCGCGCTGATCGACCGGCTGCCCGCGGACGGCTGGCTGGGACCGCGGGCCGGCCATCTGAACCCGCCGCTGTGGGAATACGGGCACATCGTCTGGTTCCAGGAGCGCTGGTGCCTGCGCGAACGGGCCGACGGCACCCGCGGGTCCAGCCTGCTTGGCGGGGCTGACGCGCTTTATGATTCCTCCAGCGTGCCGCATGACACGCGCTGGGATTTGCCGCTGCCGCAACCGGCCGCAGTCGACGACTATGCGGCGCAGGTGGCCGCGGCGGTCAGCCGGCGGCTGCAAGATGGACTCGACCACGACCTGGCCTACTTCGCCGAGCTGAGCCTCTATCACGAGCTCATGCACATCGAGGCGTGGTGGATGGCGTTCCAGAACCTGGGCTATGCGCCGCCGCTCGAACCCGGCGTGGCGGTCGTGTCGCCGGCGCAGCGGCTGGCGTTCGAGGCGGGCGAGGCCGAGCTGGGCAGTGGGCCCGATGCAGGTTTCATCTTCGACAATGAAAAATGGCGCCACGCCGTGCCGGTCGTGGCCTTCGACATCGATGCGGGCCCGGTGTCGGAGATGGCTTTCGCCGGATTCGTCGAGGGCGGCGGCTATCGGGACCGCGAGCTGTGGTCGGCGGCCGGCTGGGCATGGCGGATCGCCAGCGACGCCCGCCATCCGCTGTACTGGCGCCGGGAAGAAGGGACCTGGCAGGTACGCCACTTTGATCGCTGGCTGCCGCTGCGCGCGGATCGGCCCATGCTGCACGTGAACCGTCACGAGGCCGAGGCATTCGCGGCGTGGCAGGGCCGGCGGCTGCCAACGGCGGCGCAGTGGGCGCGTGCCGCGATGCAGGTGCGATTCGAGCGCGGCAGCGCATGGGAATGGCTGCGCGATCCATTCGTGCCGTATCCCGGCTTCACTGCCGACCCCTACCGCGACTATTCGCAGCCCTGGTTCCATACGCACGGGGAATTGCGTGGCGGCGGGCCGGTGACCGATCCGTCCCTGAAGCGTCCCGGCTTCCGCAATTTCTACCTGCCCGACCGGCGTGATCCGTTTGCCGGCTTCCGCACCGTCAGCGGGGCGTAGACGACGGCTCAGCCGCCGGTCATCGACATGAAGCGCAGGATCTTCGCTGGCGCTTCGCGGAACTCGTGGCGTTCCGGCTTGAGGTCGATCGCGTGGCGGATCGCCGCGTCGAGTTCGGCGTCGGAACAGCCGCCGCGCAGCAGCGGGCGGAACTCGAATTTCTCGTCCTGCCCCAGGCACATGTAGGCGGTGCCGTCGACCGCGATGCGGATGCGGTTGCAGGTGGCGCAGAAATGCTGCGAGATCGGCGTGATGAAGCCGACGTTGAAGCGGCCGTCCGGCGTGCCCAGGTAGCGCGCCGGGCCGGCGCCGGGCAGGGTGGTTTCGACCAGATCGAAGCGTGCGCGCAGGCGTTCCTTCACCGGCTGCAGGTCGAGATACTCGGCATTGCGTCCGGTGTCGCCCATCGGCATCGCCTCGATCAGCCGCAGCACGAAGCCGCGCTGCATGCAGAAGGCGACCATCGCGTCGATCTCGTCGTCGTTGGTGCCGCGCAGGGCCACCATGTTGAGCTTGATGGGTGCGAAGCCGGCGTCCTGGGCGGCGCTGAGCCCCGCCATCACCCGGGCGAGCACATCGCGGCCGTTGATCTTTTCCACCCGTGCCTGCTGCAGCGAATCGAGGCTGACGTTGAGCCGCGTGACGCCGGCTGCCTTCAGTGCCGCGGCGTGGCGGTCGAGCTGGGTGGCATTGGTCGACAGCGACAGGTCCTCGATGCCGGGCAGGGCGGCGATGCGCCCGGCGAGTTCGGCAATGTTTCGGCGCAGTAGCGGCTCGCCGCCGGTGAGGCGGATGCGGCGCACGCCCAGCCGTGCGAAGACGCCGACCAGGCGCTCGATCTCGTCGAAATTCAGCCAGTGATCGGGTTCCTCGAAGCCCTTGAAGCCTTCCGGCATGCAGTAGCTGCAGCGCAGGTCGCAGCGGTCCGTCACCGACAGCCGTACATAGTCGATGCGGCGGCCAAACTGGTCAATGAGGCCGGACGGATCGGTTGGAACGGCTGCGTTCATGGGGGCGCTTGGCAGGAACGGGTTATATATGAAAAAATATAACCCTATTCAACCGGATAGGCAATGCGGCCATGAACGTGTTCGGCATCGCCGGCTACAGCGGCAGCGGCAAGACCACGCTGATCGAGCGCGTGCTGCCCCTGCTGTCCGCGCGCGGCATGAAGGTGGCGGTGATCAAGCACACCCACCACGATTTCGACATCGATCGCCCCGGCAAGGACAGCTGGCGCGCGCGCGAAGCCGGCGCGGCGGTGGTGCTGCTGGCATCCGACCACCGCACCGCGGTGCTGACCGAACACCGCGACACGCCGCCGCGGCTGGATGACCTGCTGGCCAGGCTGCCGCCGTGCGATCTGGTGCTGGTCGAGGGCTACAAGCGCGAAGCCATCCCCAAGCTGGAAGTGCACCGGGCCGAAACCGCCAGGCCCTGGCTGTTTCCCGGCGATCCGAACATCCTGGCCGTGGCATCCGACGTGGCGCCGCCCGAAGGGTTTCCCCGCATCGACATCGATGCCGTTCAACAACTCAGCGAATTCATCCTGACCCATGCTCTCAGCCAGCCAACTGCTTGATGCCCTGCTCGAACGCGCGCGCAGCGTGACCGCCAGCGAAACCGTGCCTGTCACGAATGCGCTCGGGCGCGTGCTTGCCGCGCCGAAAACCTCTGCGATCACCGTGCCGCCGCTCGACAACAGCGCGATGGACGGCTATGCCGTGCGCGTTGCCGACGTGACGGCAGCGGGGATCCGGCTGCCGGTATCGCAGCGCATCCTCGCCGGTGCGGTGGGTGAACCGCTGCAGCCCGGCACCGCAGCGCGCATCTTCACCGGCGCGCCGGTGCCGGCTGGCGCCGATGCCGTGCTGATGCAGGAATATTGTTACGTCGAAGGAGACGGGGTCGTCATCAACGCATTGCCGCGACCGGGCGAGAACATCCGCCGTGCCGGCGAGGACATCGAAGCCGGCGCGCAGATCCTTGCCGCCGGCGCCCGCATCGGCGCGGCCGAGATGGGGCTGGCCGCTTCGGTCGGGCTGGCCGAACTCCCCGTGTTCCGGCGGCTCAAGGTCGCGTGCTTCTTCACCGGCGACGAGCTGGTGACGCCGGGCACCGCCTTGCAGCCGGGCCAGATCTACAACTCCAACCGCTATACGCTGACCGGTCTGGTGAACGGACTCGGCTGCGAATTGATCGATCTCGGCATCGTGCCCGACACGCTGGAGGCGACCGAGGCTGCGCTGGCCCGTGCGGCACGCGAGGCCGACGTGGTCATCACCAGCGGCGGCGTCTCGGTGGGCGAGGCGGATTTCGTGAAGGCGGCGGTCGAGAAGCTCGGCCGGGTCGAGATGTGGAAAGTAGCGATGAAACCCGGCAAGCCGCTGGTCTACGGACGCGTGGGC
>JAJZRT010000486.1 GCA_021802595.1 Pseudomonadota bacterium | reverse complement strand
CCGATCTCAAGAATTAGCTAAGCCGGAACCGAAGTCACGGTTTCGATTTGGCCGATGAGCAGCACAGGTATTTCAAGACGGTTAAAAATATAACCCGAAGGAGACTGACGATGGAAAATTCAAAAGATGTTGCCGACGCTAAAGAGATCCAGATGGTTGCATTCGCGAGCGCGATCGGCTGCGTGATCGAATGGTACGATTTCTTCTTGTACGGGGTGGTCGCGGGCCTCGTGTTCAATAAGCTGTTTTTCCCGAATCAAGATCCTTTCATCGGTTTGTTGCTGGCGTACGTGACGTTTGCGATCGGCTTCGTCGCACGCCCTATCGGCGGCATCCTGTTCGGCCATTTTGGTGACCGCCTCGGGCGCAAAGGCATGCTGGTGCTGACGCTGCTCATCATGGGCAGCGCGACGTTCCTGATCGGGCTGCTGCCAACGTACGCCACCGCCGGTGTCTGGGCGCCGATCCTCTTGCTCGTGTTGCGCATAATGCAAGGCCTCGGCATCGGTGGCGAGTGGGGCGGTGCGGTGCTGATGGCGGTCGAATACGCGCCCAAGGAGCGCCGCGGTTTCTATGGTAGCTGGCCGCAAATCGGCGTTCCCGCCGGCCTACTCCTGGCCACGATCGTGGTGGCATTGCTGTCGATGGTATCGGATCAGGCGTTTCTGGTTTGGGGTTGGCGCGTCGCGTTCCTGTTGAGCGGCGTCCTGGTCGCCGTCGGCATCTATGTCCGCCTGAAGATCCTCGAGACCCCGCTGTTTCGGCGTTTGAAACAGGAGCAGGCGGAGGCGAAAGTTCCCTTCATCGAGTTGTGGCGCACCCATTCCCGGAAGACGATACTCGGCATGCTCTGCCGCTATATCGAAGGCGTCACGTTCAACGTCTACGGGGTGTACTCCATCGCCTACCTGACGACCGCGATCAAGATGCCGCGCATAACCGCGCTGGTCGCGGTGTCGCTTGCCTCGCTCGTCATGGTGTTCATGATCCCGATATTCGGCAAGCTGTCCGATAGCTACGGACGGCACAAGGTTTACCGGCTGGGCGTGATTTTCACGGCATTGCTTGCCTATCCGGCCTTCTGGCTGATGGAAACCGGCAACACGGTGCTCGCCACGCTCGCAATCCTGGTGCCGTTCGGCGTTGTCTATGCGGCGGTGTACGCCCCGATGGCGGCGATGTTCTCCGAGCTGTTCAGCACGCGCGTGCGCTACACCGGCGTGTCGTTCGTCTATCAGTTCTCGGGCATATTCGCGAGCGGCTTGACGCCGCTGATCGCGGCTGCGCTGCTGCATATGGGGGGCAACCATCCGTGGCTGATCGCCGGTTACATGGTGCTGGTGGCGGTCATCAGCCTGGTCTCGGTGTCTTTCCTTGAGGACAAGACGGGCACAGACCTGGCGGAAATCGACGCCGCGGCGGCGCACGTTGCCACCGCACGCTAGCGACCGGTTGGCGGCAGGCGGATGCCTGCCGCCAATGTGCGGGCGCTAGCTTGCATCCCGTGCATCCGCTCTCAGTTTGCGTCTGCGGGGGGCTTACCTAGGGAAAACTGGTATGGAACGAACGCTGGGTGGCAAGACTATTTTGGTTACTGGCGCCGCGCGCGGAATTGGAGCGCAGATCGCTCGCCACTTTATTAAGAGCGGTTGCTCGGTATATGTGACAGACATCGATTTTGAGGGAGCGCGCAAAAATGCGGCTGAGCTCGGCACTGCCGCTATCGCGATGCGCATGGATGTATGCAACAGATCTGAAGTGCGGGCGACGATTGAACAAATTGTAAGAGAGCGAGGCCTTATTGACGTCCTGGTCAACAACGCCGGGCTGATGACCCAGGGTCCCTTCTTGAATACTACGGATGCAGAATGGGATGAGCTCGTTGCCGTAAATCTCACCGGCGTGTTTAACTGTATTCGGGCAGTCGCTCCGTCTATGGTAGAGCGCGGAAAAGGCAATATCATCAATATCGCTTCCGTGTCCGCGATGAAGGGCGGTGGCGCCCTCGGAAACACCTGGTATGGAAGCACCAAGGCGGCCGTTGTGGCGCTGACCAAAGGTCTTTCCCGTGAGTTGGGGCCAAATGGAATCCGGGTCAACGCCATCGCGCCGGGGGTCGTCGAGACCGACATGGTCAAGGACTCTCTTACTCCTGAAATCCGGCAGAGGATATTGGCGCGATTTCCTTTGGCTAGACTCGCAACAAAAGAAGATGTCGCCAACTTGGCGGTTTTTCTGGCATCTGACTTGTCGTCGTTTATTACCGGGCAGACGATCGCCGTCGACGGTGGCTTTCTCAATACCTGAAGCAGTCACCCGACACTGCCTCGACCGGCCAATCGATCAACGTCGGCCATGGCCGGAATAGGGGACAAGCCACGTCGCATCGTGACAGAGGGGGCTGGAGTGTCATATGACTTCGTTATCGTCGGCGCCGGTTCGGCGGGTTGCGTGCTGGCCAACCGGCTGTCCGAGAATGGCAGGCATACCGTCCTGCTGCTGGAAGCGGGTCCCAGGGATAACTACCTCTGGATACACATCCCGATCGGCTACGGCAAGACGATGTTTCACAAGACCTACAACTGGGGCTTCTACACCGAGCCTGATCCCAACATGCACGGCCGCAAGATCTATTGGCCGCGCGGCCGCGGCCTGGGCGGATCGAGCTCGATCAACGGGCTGATCACCATTCGCGGCCAGGCCGAGGATTACCAGCACTGGGCCGAGCTGGGCAACCGGGGTTGGTCCTGGCAGGACGTGCTTCCCTATTTCATCAAGTCGGAGCACAACACCCGCGGCGCCAGCGCCTACCACGGCGGCGATGGCCCCCTTTGGTGTTCGGATATCGAGGAAAGACACGAGCTGATGGACGCCATCATCAAAGGGGCCATGGAACTGGGGGTGCCGCGCAACGACGATTTCAACGGCGCCGGTCAGGAAGGCGTCGGTTATTTCCAGCTCGCTACGCGAAAAGGATGGCGCTGCAGCACTGCGGTGGCCTATCTGCGGCCGGCGCAGAAGCGCCCCAATCTGCGCGTCGAGACCGACGCCCAGGTCACCGACATCGTCTTCGAGGGCGGCCGCGCCGCCGGCGTGCGCTACGAGCAGTCGGGAAAGGTGCATGAGGCCCGCGCCGCACGCGAGGTGATTGTCGCTGCCGGGGCCTTGCAGAGTCCGCAGCTATTGCAGTTGTCGGGGATCGGCGATGGGGCGCGATTGCAGGCGCTGGGCATCCCGGTGATTCGCCATCTGCCCGGCGTCGGCGAGAACCTGCAGGACCACCTGCAGTTGCGCCTGATGTACAAGGTGGCCAAGCCGATCACCACCAACGACGAGCTGCGTACGCTCTGGGGACAGGCGCGCATGGGGCTGAAGTGGCTGCTCCATCGTCGCGGGCCGCTGGCCATCGGCATCAACCAGGGCGGCCTGTTCACCCGGGTGCTGCCCGAATCGAGAACGCCCGACATCCAGTTCCACTTCGCCACGGTGTCGGCGGAAATGGCCGGCGCCAAGCCCCATCCCTGGTCGGGCTGTACCTTCTCGGTCTGCCAGCTGCGGCCAGAGTCGCGCGGCCGGGTGTTCATCAAATCGCGGGATGCGCAGCAGCCGCCGGCGATGCAGCCCAACTATCTCTCGCACGAAACCGATCGCCGCTGTGCCTTGGCGGCGACGCAGTTTGCCCGCCGGCTTGCCGGCACAACGGCTCTCCGCCCTTACCTCGCGGAGGAGTACCGGCCCGGCCCCGCGGTGAACACCGACCACGACCTGATCGAGTGGGCGCGCGAGTATGGCGCGACCATTTTTCACCCCTCGGGAACCTGCAAGATGGGTTCGGACCCGATGGCGGTGGTAGACGCCCGGCTGCGGGTCCATGGCGTCGGTGGCTTGCGTGTCGTCGATTGCTCGGTCATGCCTACGTTGGTGTCGGGCAACACCAACTCTCCGGTCGTCATGATCGCCGAGAAGGCATCGGACATGATTCTTGCGGATGCGGCGCGCTGATTTCAGGCTGGCTCCTCTAGCGCGGGCGAGAGGAGCCCGGCGCTGATCGAGGCGCGGCCCGCTAGCCGCGCTCGCTCTTGGCGATCTCGCTGAAATACTCGTAATCGGTGGTGTTGACCAGGGAGCGGCGGTACTCCACCGGCGCGTCGTTGAAGCTCAGCGCGACGCGTCTGATTTCCAG
>JAJZRT010000485.1 GCA_021802595.1 Pseudomonadota bacterium | reverse complement strand
CACGTCACGGTCTTCGCCCCCGGCACCGACAGCATCGTCGTGGCGAGCGGGTAGGTGACCTGGTTCTCGACGATGCGCGGCGCCTGGCCGGGGTAGCTGGTGCGGATGATGACCTGCACGTCGGACAGGTCCGGCAGCGCGTCGACCGGCGTGGTCTTGATCGCCCAGATCCCCCAGGCGGTCGCGAACAGCGCGGCCAGCAGCACCAGGAAGCGGTTGGCGACCGACCAGCGGATGAGCCTTGCGATCATGGCCGGGCTCCGGTTTTTTCCAGGCGCTCGACGACGAGGCCCTGGTCGGTCTGGCGGACGAAGACCGTGACGTGGTCGCCGGCTTTCAGGCCTTTCGTCAGTTCCGGTCTGGCGAGCGGGAAGACCATGGTCATGCCAGGCATCGACAGCGTCTTGAACGGGCCGTGGGTCAGGGTGATTTCATTGCCGTCGATCTCGTCGATCTTCGCGTCGGCCGGATGCAGGACGGCGCTTGCCGGAGCGCTCGTGGTTTCGCCTTCGGTGCGGGCCACGACGCCGCCGAGGCTGGCTTCGGAGTCGATCAGGAACTGGCCGCTGGCGACAATTTTCTGGCCTTCTGCCAATCCGGCCTCGATGACCGTGTGGTTGCCGACCTCGGGGCCGGGCGTGACATCGACCGGCGCGAAGCGGCCGTTCTCGCCCGCCACCATGACCAGCGTGCGCTTGCCGGTGCGGATCACGGCCTCGGTCGGCACGGCGAGCGCGCTGCCCTGCGAATCCGAGACCAGCCGCACCTGGGCCGAGAGCCCCGGGCGCAGGCGGCCGCCGGGATTCGGCAGCACGACGCGTACCTGCAGGCTGCGCGCCGCCTCGTTGAGGGCAGGCAGGATCGCGCTGACGCGGCCGGTGACCATCTTGCCCGGGAAGCCGGCCAGTTGGGCCTCGGCGCGCACGCCGGGATGCAGCCAGGCTGCGTAGGCTTCCGGCACCGCGACATCGAGCCAGACCGTGCTCAATCCGTTCACGCGCGCGAGCGTCTGGCCGGAGGCGATCGTCATGCCGGCACGCACGTCGAGCGACTGCAACAGGCCGCCGCGTGGCAGGTTCACGGTGAAGCGCGGCTGCGGTTCGCCGCGCTGCTCGACGCGGCGGATCAGCTCGTCCGGCATGCCCAGCAGGCGCAGCCGGTCGCGCGCCGCCGACAGCAGCGCGGGATCGCCCGCCGAGCGGATCGCCAGCAGTTCGTGCTGCGCCGCGGCCCATTCCGGTACCAGCAGGACGGCCAGCGGCTGTCCGGCCCGGACCACATCGCCGGGTGCCAGCGGCCACACGCGCTCGACGAACCCGCCGGTGCGGGCCTGCACGACGGCGATGTCGCGCTCGTCGAATCCGATCAGGCCGCTCGCGTCGACCCGCGTGGCGAGCGGCACGCGCTCGACGCTGGCCAGGCGCACCCCGAGGTTCTGGGTGACCGCCGGGTCGATCCGGACGCCGCTGTCGCCGGCCGTATCGTCGGCGTATTTGGGCACCAGCGCCATGTCCATGAAGGGGGATTTCCCGGGTTTGTCGAAGTGCTGCTGCGGCACCATCGGGTCGTACCAGTAGAGCACGCGGCGGCCATCCTGCGGCGCCGCGGGTACCGGGCCGGCCGCCGGCTTGCCGGTCGTCTCCTGTTGCGCCCACCACCAGCCGCCGCCCGCGCCCAGCGCCAGCAGCGCGCCGGCAACGACGCCGGCGCTCAGTATTTTCATCATCGGTTTCATTCGTGTACTCCCGTGTGCGGGTCGGCGTCGTCGCCGTAGGCATAGTGCAGACGCGCAGCGACCTGAAGTTGCTCGCCTTCCAGCGCGATGGCCTTGAGTTCGGCGTCGACACGCTCGCGGCGTGCGGCGACCAGCTCGGTCAGGCTGCCCTTGCCGCCGCGCCACGCGGCCATGGCGAGGTCGACCTTTTCCTGCGCCAGCGGCAGCAGGATCCCGCGTTGCCGTTTGACGGCGGCGGCGAGGCGCTGGTAGTCGGCGTAATCGCTCGCCAGCATCGCGGCGTGTTCGCGCAACGTGGCGTCGCGCTCCGCATCGAGGCGTGCGCGTTCGGCGCGCGCGGCGGCGATCTTCGGGTCCTGGCGCGTGCCGGGGAAAACCGGCAGGTCGAAGCTGACCTGGACCGACACCATGTCGCCGTACTGCCGGGCACGGCGCTGGTAATCCATTTCCAGCGCCCAGTCAGGCCGCTTTGCCGCCTGCGCTTCGGCGATGTCTGCATCGAGCACGCGCGCACGGGAATCGAAGGCCAGCAGTTCCGGATGGTGGTGCAGGCGGTGTTCGAGGGTATCGCGTGCGATCGGCCACGCGGGCACGCCGCCTTCGAGTGGACCATCGGCCGCCGCGCCGATCCAGCGCCGCAGCGCGGCGATCGCCTGCTCCCGGCGGGTGCGCAGCTCGTCGCGCCGTTCGTCGATCTGCGCTGCCTCCTGGCGCGGGGCGACGATGTCTGCCGGCGACCCCTTGCCGCCGGCGAGTTCGGCGCGGACCGCGGACGCGAGCAGCCGGTTTTCCGCCGCCAGGGCATCGATGCGTGCCAGCTGGCGCTCGACGCTCTGGCGCGCAATCCAGGCGGCGGCGGCCTCGCGCAGCACCGTCAGCCGCGCGATGCGGGCCTCGGCTTCGCTCAGGGCGACCTGACCCTGCGCTGCTGCGACGCGCGCCTCCCGCTTGGCGGCGTTGGGAAACGCCTGCATGAGCCCGATGCGCTGCATGGTCATGGCATCGCGCGTCAGGCTGTAGCGGTCGGCGCCTTCGATCGGCAGGTTGTCGACGCCCAGGACGAGCGTGGGGTCGGGCAGAGCGCCTGCAGGCACTTGCAGGGAACGGGCCGCGGCGAGGCTTTCCTCGCTGGCCTTCAGCTGGGGGGCGTGCGTTTCGGCAAGGCGCAGCGCCTCGTCGAACGTCAGCGCGTGGCAGGACGGGCTCAGCCCGGCAAGCAGCATGGCCATGGCCACGCGCCTGCACGCGAAACAACGGATGAACGTGAACACAATGGTCTTCCTTCGGTTGAACAAGACGGCATGCCGCGACGGCATGCGCTCGACGACCGGGAAGGCTTAAATGCGGAAGACCTGAAACTGGATGCGAAGCGGCGGAGACGCGTCCGCCAGCCAGGACGGACGGACAGGATGGGCACCGGCAGCGGGCGGCACCGCGAGGTCGAGCAGGAACGCGGGCGCCGCGCTCATCAGGACCAGGGGCGGGATGTCGAGCGACACCCGGTGGTCCGCCTGGGCGGAGGGATCGCAATGCGCCTTGCACAGCGGCGACGGCTTGGCATCCATGTCCATGTCGCCGGCGCAGTCGGTGGGCATGCCTGCCATGGCGGCGGTATCCGGCGCAGCGAAAGACAACTCCACCGGGCAGGCATACGCTGCGACCGCGAGCTGGCTCCATACCAGCATGGCGGTGCACAGGAAGGCGATCAGGCGGCGTGTCTGCGTGCGAAACATGGAGCGGAGCCTAGGAGCAATGCGCGTGCGAGTCAATGGTTGGTCTGCATCAGTCACGATACTGTCAGCGACGGACAGACCGACTGGATGACGGCTTCTGCGAGCCAGCCACCCATAGTGTCGATCACTCAAGACAAAAAACCGTCCCGACGGGAGGCTTTGCCAACGAGAGAATGCGGGATCGGGGACGGGAACGGTTTGCCTCTCCGCCACCGATACTACGCATAATGTATATTATGTTAAATAACTAAAATAGTTACATTTGAAACTATTTCCGGCACCATGGCACTAACCCGAATCGCTGACTGCCATGCCGAGACGTGAAACTGGACTTCACCTACTTCGAGAACGGGATCGATCGCATTTCCGGGCAGCTGCCCGGGATGCCCCAGGACCGGGTCGTCCTCAATCGTCTGTTCTTCTATGTTTTCATGGAACTGGACGATGTTTATAACCAACATCTTTCAAAGTTCGGTCTCAACAGTTCCACCTTCCTGGCGCTCGCCATGATCCTGGGCAGCGAGAACAATCGGCTGAATCCCAGCCATCTGAGCGAGGCGCTGATCGCGTCCCGCACCAGCGTGACCCGGATGACGGATGAACTGGTCGACTCGGGATGGGTCATCCGCAGCCCTGGCACGCAGGATCGGCGCCGGGTGGAATTGTCGTTGACGCCAAGCGGCCGCCAACTGATCCTGGAAGTGTTGCCCGCCATC
>JAJZRT010000484.1 GCA_021802595.1 Pseudomonadota bacterium | reverse complement strand
CGGCACCGGCTATTCCTCGCTCTCCTATCTGAAGCGCCTGCCCCTGTACCAGCTGAAGATCGACCAGTCCTTCGTGCGCGATGTGCTCACCGATCCGAACGACGCCGCGATCGCCCACACCATCGTCGCGCTGGCCCAGATCCTGGGTCTGGCGGTGATCGCCGAGGGGGTGGAGACCGAGGCGCAGCGCGACTTTCTGGCCGGCCACGGCTGCTATTCCTACCAGGGTTTCTTATACAGCCGGCCGTTGCCGCTGGCCGAGTTCGAGCGCTTCATGACGGCGAGCAGCTAGGTCGCGCTTTCGCTGGAGACACCCGAACGGGTGCCGCCCGACGATGGACAAGGGGCTCAATCGTGCTCGGGGGCGACGGCGCGAACCTGCTCGAAGCGGCCGATTTTCCACAGCCCGTAGGACGCGATCCAGGCCAGGACGAACATGGCGACGATCAGATAGCCGATGCGCTCGAAGGACAGCCGGGCGATCGCGTCGAAGACGCCGCCGTGCAGGCCGAGTTCGGTGATCAGCACCTGGATCAGCTCGACCGTGCCGATCACCAGCGCCACCAGCACCGACAGCATCGTCGTCGTCAGGTTGTAGAAGATCTTGCGGATCGGATTGAGAAACGCCCAGCCGTAGGCGCGCGTCATGACCACGCCGTCGGCGGTGTCGATCAGCGACATGCCCGCGGCGAACAGGATCGGCAGCGCCAGCACCGCGCCCGGCGGCATGCTGCTGGCGGCGGCGCCGCCGGTCAGCGTCAGCAGCGCGATTTCCGAGGCGGTGTCGAAGCCCAGACCGAACAGCAAGCCGATCGGATACATCTGCCAACTGTGCGCGATCAGCCGGGTCAAGCGCTGTCCGAACAGCCGGTTGATCAGGCCGCGGCGCGCCAGCAATTGCTCCAGGTGGTCGTGGCCGTGGTGCCCGCCGCGGCTGCCCTTCCACAACTGCAGCATGTCCAGCAGGATCATCAGATTGAGGATGCCGATCAGCCAGAGGAACAGCCCGGATACCAGCGTGCCGGCGATGTGGCCGAAATTCTCCAGCCCGGGCAGATGCCGCTTCACCAGGTTCGCGACGAGGGCGGCCAGCAGCGCGAGCACGAACACCACGGTCGAGTGGCCGAGCGAGAAATAAAAGCCCACGCCCAGCGGCCGGCCGCCCTTTTGCAGCAGGTAGCGCACGGTGTCGTCGACCGCCGCGATGTGGTCGGCGTCGAAGGCGTGCCGCAGCCCGAACAGGTAGGCGGACAGGCCCAGGCCGACGATCGCCGGGTTGCTGCCGGCGTAATGAAAGCACAGACCCCAGCCGACGAGGTGCAGCACGACGACGGCGCCGCCGTATCCGGCCAAGGCGCGCCGGTCGGCGGATGGCGCGGGCGTATCCGCCGGGGCGAGCTGCGTTGCCGTCGGGCTGCTCTGCATGTGATTTCCCCGGACCCGTCGTTGAGGTATTCGGGACATCATACAAGATGCATGCCAGCCGTTGAAGGCCGCTGCCCGATCGCGGCCATGCCAGCCATTCCAGCACTTGGTACGACTGGAACGCGGCATTCGAGGCGGCGCCGGCTGCAAAGCGGGTGAGCAAGAGCGAAGGTAAAGCGCAAGACGCCTTTGCAGGCGATCCCGCGCGATCCTGTCGATCGGGCCCGAGGCCGGCGGCGGCAATACCGGGGATAATAGGCGGCTTTAAGCCTTGAACTTCCGCCCCGAACTTCCGGGGCGCAGGCTTCCATGGAAAGCAGCGGCAACATGATCAACGGCAAAACCCCCACCATCGGCTTCGTCTCGCTCGGCTGCGCATGAGCCGTTCATGCCCGCCATAAGACAAGCTTCGACAACTGCCGGACGAAGGATTCAGCGGCTTCATCGCGGTTCTTGCCGCCGGTCGGCATCGCCCACACTTCGCCGGGATGGACGTTACCCCTGATCGAATGCGAAAACGTCCGGGATCCCGGACGACCTCCGCGAGGAACTCAGGACGATGGCCATTGGTCGAATTTTTCATTCGGAGGATTTGCCGCGAGTGCTTGAGGACAGGCGGCGGCTGGTTTCGGGCGAGCGCCGGACGGTGCTGCGGGAACTGCGTTATGTCAGGAAGGATCTGTCGGTGGGCTGGGCCAATTGAGGCCTGTCCTGGTGCGCGACCCCGCCGGTCGGGCGGATTATTTCGTTGCGCTGGTTCAGGGCATCATCGCACACGGACAGGCGGAAACCGCCCTGACGTTAAGCGAGGAACGCCTGCACGGGATCGTCGCTAGCGCCTTGCACGGAATCGTCGCTCTGGACCAGAGACGCCGCATCGCGACCTTCAATCCGGCGGCGGAGCGACGCCTGCGTCAGCTCTCCGCGGCGGTCGAGCAGAGTCCGGTCGCTATCATCATTACCGACCTGGCGGCCCCATCGAGTACGTCAATCCGCGCCTGATGAAGTCCGGCGAGACTCCGGCGGCCGAGTACCAGCGGCTGTGGCAGACGATTTCCAGCGGCCGCAAATGGGCCGGAGGATTGCACAAGCGCAAGAAAAGCGGCGAGCTCTTGTGGGAATTCGTCCGTATCATGCCCGTCGTTTCTGACAAAGGGGTCATCATCAATCATATGGCGGTGAAGGAGGACATCACCCAGCGCAAGGCGTCGGAACTGCGCGAGCGGATAGAGCAGGAACAGATCCTGCACAACGCCCGTCTCATCGCCATGGGCGAGATGGCGGCCGCCCTGGCGCACGAGCTGAACCAACCGCTGACGGCGATCGTCAACTACGCCGGGATGGTCGAGCGCTTGTTGACGACTGATGCGCCCGACCGGCAGCGGCTGCAGCAGATCCTCGCATACATCAAGGAGGAGGCCTTACGCGGGGGCAAGATCTTGTGGTGGATGCGCGACTTCGTCCGCAAGCGGGAGCCGCAACGCGAGCCGGCGGACCTCAACGGTGTCGTCAGGAGCGTGGTTCGCCTGGCGCAGATCTCGGCGCGCGCCAGCGACGTCTCGATCGAAATGGTTTTTGCCGAGGAAACCTCGAAACTGCCGATCGACCGGGTTCAGATCGAGCAGGTGCTGTTCAACTTGATCGGCAACGGCATCGAGGCGATGGGGAGCGTTGCGGGCGAACGGCGACTTGAGATCGCGACTCGTCTTGTCGAGGAAGCGAATGAGCTGCACGTGTCGGTGCGCGACCACGGTTGCGGCTTGCCCGATCGGATCGCCGTGGATCTGTTCTCTCCGTTCTTCACCACCAAACCCGGGGGCATGGGCCTAGGACTGTCGATCTGTCGCGGCATTGTCGAAGCGCACGGTGGCCGCATTTGGGCCGTACCGAACGACCATGGCGGCACGACCTTCTATTTCTCGCTGCCCTTGGCGCGTCAGCTGACTTGACTGAGCCGGGCATCGTTGGCATCGTCGAGGATGACGAGAGCGTCAGGCGATCGTTGTGCTTGCTCATCGAATCGCTCGGTGTTGTTGTCAGGAGCTATGCCACCGGCCAGCAGTTTCTCGCCGATCCGCAGTGCGGGGATTGCGACTGCCTGGTGCTGGACGTGCGCATGCCCGGCTTGAGCGGCCTGGAGGTGCAAGTGAGGCTCAAGGAACGGGGTATCCGCTTGCCGACGATTTTCATGAGCGGATATGGCGATGTCCCGATGGCGGTTCAGGCGATGCGTAACGGCGCCCTGGATTTTCTGCAAAAGCCCGTCAACGATCAGGCCTTGCTCGACAAAGTGCAGCAGGCGATCGAACTCGGGCGGAAGCGGCGGGACCAGGCAGCGCAGCGCGCAGCGGTCGCCGCCTTGCTGTCTTCGCTGACATCGCGCGAGCGGGAAATCATGCGGCCGCTGGTTGCCGGCAAGATGAACAAGAAGATCGCGGCCCAGCTCGGCATCAGCATCCGGACGGTGGAGGAACACCGGGCCAACATCCTGCGGAAGATGGGGGTGCGTAGCATCGCCGAGCTGCTGCTGTTGATCAGCTCAAGCCGTGAGCCAGACCCAACACCCTAGCTGAGATCCGACATCTTCCGGGCTTGGCCTCCCCGTATAACTACGGGTGGCCGCCAGTAATATCCCTGATTCACACCTCTCTTTAGATCTAATACCATCTAAATAACGCAGATGGCATTTGCGTCGACGCAAGCTTTGGCTCTCCAGGTTTCGCTCTGTCCCCATGGACATCCCCGAATCGAAGGTCTCCGCC
>JAJZRT010000483.1 GCA_021802595.1 Pseudomonadota bacterium | reverse complement strand
AGGAATAGTTGTAGCGGAACACGCCATACCAGCGCTGGGCGAGCGGCCATTGCGCGGACAGGTCGACCTGTTCCGTGGTCTGGTCGATGAAGCGGTAACCCATGTTGATCACGCGGCCGGGGCCGGGCCGGTAGGAGGCGCCGAGATTCTGGCGGATCGTGGTGCCGTTCTGGGCGTTGAACTGCCACCCGGTGTCGATGCGCCAGCTGCGCGTGATCTGTCCGCTGACGGCGGCAAGCAGGTCGGTGGAGTTGCTGGTGCGGACGGGGTCGCCGGGATTGAGGGTCACCTGCTGGGCGCTGAAGTAGTAGCGCTGGCCGAGGGTGACCTGCAACCGCTCCAGCCCGCTGTCGGCCTCGGTGAAGCGGCTGGTGACGGCGACGGTCAGCTGGTTGGCGTCGTTGACGCGGTCGCCGCCGATGAACTGGTTTTCGGTGAACATCTGGGCGTAGCTGAAATCCAGCAGCGCGGTGTCGAAGACGGGGATGTTCGACTGGTCGCGGTAGGGTGCGTAGACGTAGTAGGCACGGGGTTCCAGCGTCTGCTCGTAGTCGAGGCCGGCAAAGCGGAACGGACGCTCGAAGGTCACGCCGCTGTCGAGGCTGAAGATCGGCAGGCTGCGGGTGATGTGCTGCACCGGCGCGCGGTTGTCCAGCGCGTAATAGGTGCTGTGCCAGCCGATCTGCGGCGTGAGGAAGCCGAACGAATTGGTGAGCGGCAGGCGCAGCGTGGGATAGACCAGTACCCGCGTGCCTTCGACCAGGGTGGGATGGGCGAAGCGGGTGGCCTCGCTGTCCAGCTTGAATTCCAGCCCGTCTTCGAAGGTTTTCATGACGCCCAGGCGTGCCTGCGGCAAGCGGGCGTATGGTTCGGGAATTGGCGTGGCCGAGGTGGAGTCCTGCAGCGTCTGGAAGCTCTGGGCACGCAGTTCCGCGTACCAGTTCGCATGCTGGGTGGTCAGCCAGGCCTCGCGGTCGAGCTGGCTGATCGAGGTGATGGACAGCAGGTTGGACAGGTCGCGGAAATAGTCGTTGTCGGACACGCGGTTGAACAGCATGCCCGCCTCGGTGGTGTCGTTCACACGGTAGATGTTGTTCAGCGCCACGCTCCAGCGAGAGCGGCCCGCGACGTTGTCGTTGGGCAGGTATTCCAGATGGTTCACGCCGTGGACGTCATTCAGCAGGTAGCGGAATTCACCGCCCAGCTGCACGCCGCGCCGGGACATCAGGCGCGGATACAGCGTGGCATCGTAGTTGGGCGCGAGATTGAGGTAATACGGCACCATCAGGTCGATGCCGCTGCGCTGGGTGGTGCCGAAGGTGGGCGTCAGCACGCCGGTCTTGCGCGCATTGTCGAGCGGGAAATCCATCCACGGCGTATACAGGATCGGTACGCCAAGAAAGTGGAGCGTGGCATTGTGCGCGGTTCCCACGTTGCGGCTCCGGTCGAGGTCGAGGTCGGCCACCTTGAGGAACCAGTCATCGTTGCCCAGGGGACAGGTGGTGTACGTGGCGTTCTGCAGTGTGCACTGCTTTTCGTTATGGAAGTCGATGTGATCGGCCTTGCCGCGACCTGGCGGGGGCGCGACCGCCGATGCGTTGTCTGCAGGAAGTTCGTCGGTATGGCTGGTGCGTTTGCGTTCCATCTGCGACGTGAACTGGTACACCGGCCGGGAGAATTCGCCGCTGTAGTCACCGAGGTTGAAGAGGAGCGAGTCGCCCGTCACGATCATGGCCGCCTGCTCCAGCCGCACATGGCCACGGGCCCGTACCTGGTCCTGCGTGGTGTCGTAGAGCAGCCAGTCGGCGTAGAAATTCTGCCCGGCCTGGCGGGCTTCCACGTTGCCGGTTGCCACGATGACGTCGGGTGCGGTCGTTTCGATGCGGTCGGCAGTCAGGAATAGCGGCCCTTCCTTGCCCGCCACCGCCGAGCCCTGCAGTTCGATATCCTTTTTCAGCACGAGCCCGTCCGCGGCGGCGGAACCGGCGGTCAGCAACAGCGCAACGAGCGTAAAGCCGGGCAAGGTGGACAAGCGTTGTAAAATCCGGATGTTCGTTATTCGGAGCAGGTTCGCAGTGGAACGTTTGCAAGCATTACAGGCCTGGGCCGCCCGACAGCTCGGGGTCGACTCCCTGGACATCGCCCCCGCGTCGGCCGACGCCAGCTTTCGCCGTTATTTTCGCGTCACTGCCAAAGGCCGGGATTATATCGTGATGGACGCGCCGCCGGCGCACGAGGATTGCCGGCCGTTTGTTGCCGTCGCCCGGCTGTTCGGCGACGCCGGCGTGCACGTGCCGCAGGTGCTGGCGCAGGACCTGGATCAGGGCTTTCTGCTGCTGGCTGATCTGGGCAACACTACCTATCTGTCTGCCCTCGACGCGGGCACCGCGCGCGAGCTCTACCTGGCGTCGAACGACGCGCTGATCCGCATCCAGCAGGCGAGCCGCCCCGGCGTGCTGCCGGAATACGACCGCGCGCTGCTGGCCCGCGAACTGATGCTGTTCCCCGAGTGGTACGTGGCGAAGCACCTCGGCGTCGAAATGAACGACCAGCAGCAAGCCATCCTCGACACCGTATTCGAGCGCATCCTCGCCAACAACCTGGCGCAGCCGCAGGTCTACGTGCACCGCGACTGGCATTCACGCAACCTGATGGTGAGCGACCCCAACCCCGGCATCCTCGACTTCCAGGACGCGGTGTATGGCCCCATCACCTACGACCTTGCCTCGATCTACCGCGACGCCTACATCCAGTGGGACGAGGAGATGCAGCTCGACTGGGTGATCCGCTACTGGGAACAGGCGCGCGCCGCCCGCCTGCCGGTGCGCGACGACTTCGGCGAATTCTGGCGCGACTTCGAATGGATGGGTGCGCAGCGCCACATCAAGGTGCTCGGGATTTTTGCCCGCTTGTATCACCGCGACGGCAAGGACGGGTATCTCAAGGACATGCCGCTGGTGATGCACTACCTGCGCAAGGTGTGCGAGCGCTATGACGAACTGAAGCCGCTGCTGTTTTTGCTGGATGGGCTGGAGAATCGGGAAGTGAAGGTGGGGTATACGTTCTGACGGGTTTCAAGCCCCTCGCCCGCAAGCGGGAGAGGGGTTGGGGAGAGGGCTCTACGCTGTAGCCAGAAACTGTGCTGGCCTGTGACCGTTGGCCGGGGGTTGCCCGGCGGCAAATCACTTTCTTTGTCCCGCCAAAGAAAGTAACCAAAGAAAGGCGACCCCGACAGCCCCGAATTCCCGAAGATCAAGCGCGTCGGGTGGGCGGCAAAGAACTCGCCCCGCCTTGCTGTTTTTAATTGGTTTTTTGTAGGCGGGACTCAGACACCTTTGCCGCTGATCCACCCGACGCGCTTGATCTTCGGCGGGGCTGCAAGGGGAAAAAGGTCAAAACCAGGGCGGCGATGACTGAACCTTGTTGGTTACTATTGGGGGCGTTCGGGCAGGGATTGCTAGCTCGCGTAGGGCGCAATCTTTATTGCGCCGAATGGAATGCATCCGGCGCTGCACGAGTCGCACATGTAACGGGTTATCAATTTTGAACGAAACGCCGATCCAAACCGCAATGATCCTCGCCGCCGGCCGCGGCGAGCGCATGCGCCCGCTCACCGACCACACGCCCAAGCCCTTGTTGCCGGCCGGCGGCAAGCCGCTGCTGGTCTGGCACATCGAGCGGCTGCGCGCGGCGGGCTTCACGCACATCGTCATCAACCACGCCCACCTGGGTCAGCGGATCGAGGACGCGCTGGGGAACGGCGCGGCGTTCGGGGTGTCGATCGAGTATTCGCGCGAGGCCAGCGCGCTGGAAACCGCGGGCGGCATTGCCACTGCGCTGCCGCTGATTGAAGAGGACGTGTTCCCGGTGGTGAACGGCGACATCTACTGCGAGTTCGATTTTGCGCGGCTGGCCGAGCCGCTGGGGCGATTGGCGCTAGGCCACGATCAGGCGCATCTGGTGCTGGTCGACAATCCGCCGCATCATCCGCAGGGCGACTTCGTGCTCGACGGCGGCCGCGTGAAGGACGCCGACGCGCCGTTGACGCCGCATCCCGGGCGTCTTACGTTTTCCGGCATCGGCGTCTACCACCGCGCGCTGTTCGTCCACACCCCGGCCGGCGTGAAGGCGCCGCTGGCGCCGCTGCTGCGGCTGGCGATCGACGCCGGACGCGTCTCCGGCGAACAT
>JAJZRT010000482.1 GCA_021802595.1 Pseudomonadota bacterium | reverse complement strand
GGCCAGGGTGGCACGGCCGACGGCTGGCTCCACAGCCTGTTCCGCTACACGCAGAAGTCCAGCGGGCATGTCGCCGAAACCAGCTTCGGCGCCCACATCTTCAATACCGTGCTGACCTACAGGAACGAGCCGCAGTCCTACGCGAGCGCCCCGCCTGGCCTCAGCACCCGCCTGTTCCTGCGCCTGGCGGACGAACCGCTGGACACCTTCTGCCATCTGATCTATTCGGCCTCGACGCCCTGGCATGCGATGTCCACCACCTCGCTTGCCCTGTACGACGCGCAGGGACGCGAAGTCGCGGTGCGGCAGGTGCGGATTCCGTGCGGCGGCTCCCTGCTCTGGCGTTACCAGGATACCTTCGACGCCGACACCCGGCGCCTGGCCGGGGCCAACGCCTACATTCTCATCCGTGACGCGACCTGCCGGCTGTTCGGCTATCACGGTGTCCTCAACGGGGACACCGCGTTTTCCATGGATCACATGTTCGGCTTCTGAGGTGCTGCGGACGCGCCCGGGGGCGCGTGAGTCTGCGAGGGCGGCTACTGCTGCGTCGATTGATCGATCTGCCTGCGCTGTGCGTCGGCCGCATCCATGACCTGCCCCTCAACCGCCTGGGCCTTCTTGACGGCCTGGATCTGGGTTTCGAATACGGGATTGGGCTGGCGCTCGGTTTTGGGCTGCGGCGGCGGGCTGGAATCGCAGGCGGCCAGAACCAGTACGAGCGGGATCAGGGTCCATTTCATTTTGCATCCTCCAGGAGTCCGGTAGGCAGGCCGTCGATGCTGACCTGGTTCTTCTCGCGCCAGTAGTCCAGCAGGCCCACCGCGCCCTTTTTCTCAGCCCAGCGCGCCAGGGTATCGCGTTCGCCCGCGTAGTCGTATCGCGGGACCGCATAGCCGCACGAGGTTTGTACCGATTCGATGTCGAGCACGATGAGCTGGCGTTCGCCGGGCAGGGCAGGGAAGTGGCGGCGCAGCTCGCCCCACGCCGGGTCCTGCCGGTGCACGGCGCGACCGTGACCATACAGCCGCAGGATCAGCGGATCGGCATCGAAGCTGCACCACATCATGGTCATGCGGCCATCGTGTGCCAGATGGGCGGCAGTTTCGTTACCGCTGCCGGTGAGGTCGAGGTAGGCGATGCGCGTGTCGGACAGCACGCGCAGGCTGTCCATGCCCTTGGGCGACAGGTTGAGGCGGCTCTCGCAGGTTCCGGTGGCGGTAAAAAAGATCCGCTGTGCGGCGATGAAGGCGCGGTGCTTGTCCTCGAGCGCAGGATAGAAGCGCGCCATCAGTTGATCTGCTTCCGGATGAACCCGGCGAGGATATGCAGGCGCGCCACGCTGTCGTTCATTTCCAGCAGGTCCTGCCTGACGGAGAGCTTGAGGGGCAGTACTTCGGACAGCCGGTAGCCCACCCATGCGGCATTGTCGAGGTCGTGCGGGGCGGGAAAACGGTCGGCGCCATATTCGTCGATGATATGGCGCAGGATTTCGGTGGCAAGTTCGAGCTCGTGCGGCACGGCTGTCGCGGGTTCGGCACTGACGTCGTCCACCGTGCCGATCAGCAGGCCGCTGGGTTCGGCGTGGAAGCTGCGAATGACGAAGCGTTCCTGCGCAAGGGTGTCGATGTGCAGGATGCCGGTTTCCGGCATGTCCCACCCGGTGACGTGCACGCGGGTGCCGACCGGGTAGGGCACAGCCGGGGCGCCGGTTTCCGCGCCTTCGCGGATGGCGCAGATGCCGAACGGCGTGTTGTCGGCGATGGCCTGCTTGATCATGTCCAGATAGCGCTGTTCGAAGATCCGCAGCGGCATGCGCCCGCCGGGGAATACCACGGTGTTGAGCGGGAACAGCGGGAGCCTGGATTGCCTGGGCATGGCGTTCACCGGTCCTCGCCCCAGCGTGCCATCAGCGCGTGCTGGATCCCCAGCTGGTCGAGAATGCGCGCGACGATGAAGTCGACGATGTCCTCGACCGATTGCGGACAATGATAGAAGCCGGGGTTGGCGGGCAGGATCACCGCATTCATCCGCGACAGTGCCAGCATGTTTTCCAGGTGAAGGGTGGAAAACGGCGCTTCGCGGGGAACGAGGATGAGCTTCTTCTGTTCCTTCAGCATCACGTCGGCGGCGCGCTCGATCAGGTTGTCGGACAGGCCGTGGGCGATGGCGGCCAGCGTGCCCATCGAACACGGGCAGACCACCATCGCATCGGCCGGGTTGGAGCCGGACGCGACCGGTGCGTTCCAGTCTTCGCGGCCGAACACACGGAGCTGGCCGTCGCGCGCATTCAGGCCGTCGGACAGCTGCCTTTCGAGGTCGCCGGCGCGCGCGGGTAGCGCCACGCCGAGCTCCTGCTTGGCGACGAGGTGCGCGGCCTGCGACACCAGCAAATAGACATTCAGGTCGGCCGCCAGCAGGCATTCGAGCAGACGCAGGCCATAGGCCATGCCGGATGCGCCGGATAGCGCAAGGGTAACGGTATTCAGGGGAGGATGCATGGCGCGGATTGTCGCCTGTCCGGTGCCGGGGCGGCAAGCATGCGCGTCACGACCAGGCCGTTGACCGTGCCAAAAACCAGCGCGGCTGCGGCAAATACCGGCAGCAGTTTGATCAGTGCGGCACCTGGCAGCAGCCACATGCCAACCAGGGCAAGCTGCCCGCCGATGTGCCCGAACGCCGCCAGCACCGACAGGCTGACCGGGCCGAAATGCCGGCTGGGCAGGTGGCGCGCCAACGCCAGTATGGCCAGGCTGACCAGCGCGCCGGCAGACGACAGCCAGAAACCCGGGGCAAACAGGCTGCCCAGCAACAGGCCGCCAGCCAGCACGCGCAGGCCTGATACCCAGGCGGCCGTGCGCCAGCCGTGCTGCAGCAGCACCAGCAGGATGACGATGTTGGCGAGTCCCGGCTTCACGCCGGGTACCGGGCTGGGCAGCGCGGCTTCAGCCAGCGTGAGGCCGATCGCCAGCGCCGCCAGCCGCGCGATGCGGCGATCGGCGTCGCTGACCGGCAATTCAATAACCGAGCGTGTCATAGGCGGTGGTGCGGCCGCGGATTTCGAGGCTGACCTGATTGGGCAGGCACAGCGCCGCCTGGCCGGACTGCGTGAGCCAGCCCTGTTTCACGCACAGCTGGCGCGGCGACGGGTCGCGTGCGATGCGGGCGCGGCCGGGCTGGATCTCGATTTGCGTCGTGCCGAGCGGGCCGTTGACGTCCAGGGTGCGGGTTCTCGCGAGCGATGCGGTTTCCACCACCCGGCCTGCGGCGCGGATGACCGCGGTGTCGCCCCGGCCGCCGCTCCAGGCCCACGCCGTGAGCGCCACGACGAAACTGCCGCCTGCCAGCAGCACACCCACGTCGCCCGCGCGCAGCAGGGTCATCAACTGAGTTCGCGGTGCCGCACCAGCACCTGTTCGCGTTCGCGGAAGGCGGCGGCCAGTGTCTCCGCGAAGTACACGCTGCGGTGCTGGCCGCCGGTGCAGCCGATGGCGA
This sequence comes from Pseudomonadota bacterium, assembly GCA_021802595.1. The sequence goes on along the minus strand of JAJZRT010000482.1, from coordinate 701 downwards.
CCGTCAGGTAGGCGCGATGGTCGCGGATGAAGCACGGCAGCCAGTTTTCGACGAAGCCGCGGATGTCGGCCAGCAGCGCCATGGCGTTGGGGCTGTCTTCGAGAAAATCCTTGACCGGCTGGTCGCGCCCGGTGAGCGGACGCAACTCGGCGACATAGTGCGGATTGGGCAGGCAGCGCACGTCGAACACCAGGTCGGCGTCGAGCGGGATGCCGTGCTTGAAGCCGAAGGATTCGAACAGCAGGGTGATGCGCGAACGGTCCTGCCCGATCAGGTCCTTGATCCACAGCCGCAGCGCCGAGGCGGAGAGATCGCTGGTGTCGATGCGATGCGCCAGCGGCGCGATGTCGGCCAGCATCTCGCGTTCGAGCTGGATGGCTTCATGCAGCGAAACCGTGTCGCTGGAAAGCGGATGGCGGCGCCGCGTTTCGGAGAAGCGCTGGACCAGCGTCAGCGTCTTGGCCTCGAGGAAAATGACCCGCAGGTCTGCCCCCTGTTGGCGCAGGGCGTCCGCGATCTGCGGCAGTTGCGTGAAGCTGGCGCTGCTGCGCGCATCGATGGCAATGGCGATGCATTCGTGCCCTTCCTGCCGCAGATAATCGACCAGAGGCTGCAGCATGGCCAGGGGCAGGTTGTCGACACAGTAGTAGCCGACGTCTTCCAGCACGGCGATGGCGATGCTTTTGCCCGAACCCGACAAG
>JAJZRT010000481.1 GCA_021802595.1 Pseudomonadota bacterium | reverse complement strand
TTCTTTGCTCGCGCGGGTCGCGCGGCCACGACGGCTCGGCTTCGCCCCGCCCGAGCACGACTTTCAGGTTATTGAGGTGATCGCGCGGCAGCGCCAGGGCAGCAGGATGCCAGCCCTCTTGCGTGCGGTAAGGGCGCAGTAGCAGAGGGCTCGCCATGCGCTCCGCGTGGGGCGGTTTGATATTGGCGTCAGCTGGGTCGCCAGCTTTCTTGTCCTTGAAAGGCATGACGATGGGAAGGCCGAAGTGGGCACGCGGAAACACGATGCCCGCCTTGTGTTCCGGCGCATGCTGGGGACTGTTCTTCTTTGTAAGGCGGCGGACTGCGTCCGGTTCCGGCCAGCGGCTTCTGCCAGGGCGCCCTTCCTTGCCCGGGTTGCGGCCTATTTTTTCTCCTTGGCGGAACATCTGCAGCGCTTCGATGCCGGCCATCCAGGCGTTGCCGGCATCTTTATGCTGCGCTTGCCCAAGTTGCAGCACACAACCCGCCGTCTCGGCTTCCGCGCGGCTGACTGGGGCCAAAAGCCGGCCCTGCATGTCGTGCACCTCTACCGCCCCCAATCCGCGGCGGGTACGGGCCCCCAGGCCGCCAAAAGTGGCCCACCATCGCAAGGCGGTTTCTACTTGACGGCGTTTTTCTGCCTCAAGCTCTCCATCGAAAACAATTTCCAGGGTCCAGTACGCGCCGGGTTTCAGCAATTTGGCGGGGGGGACTTCCACGCCCTGCTTGCTCGCCTTCCCTTGCGCGGGAAAAAGTGCATAACCTCCCGCTTTGCCCCCCGCCCAAGATTTCCATGTCGGGAAGGTGGGATAACCGCCATCTTTCTTGACGTGATATTCGGCCGCCGCTTCCGGCCTGAAGGGGAGGGACACGTCGGCCGTGCGCAGCGTCACCCGACTTTTGACCGGGTCCTCGCCGTTGTTTCCAAGGCCGCCCCAGATAGCGCGTTCGGCCGCAAACATTTTTTTCGTATCCACTTGCCCGTCCACACCCTGGAAATTCCGGCGGTGCGCGACACGCCACCAGAAGCGCAATTGGCCGCGCAGGGCGGTGGCCCGTATAGGCATGTTTTCATCCACCGTACCGGCCACGACGCCTCCGCCATACAACGGCGTAACGAGTTTGCAGGCGAATTGCAGCACTTCTGCCTGCAGGCGAAGGTATTCCAGGCACGGAGGCGATTCCTCCGGCGGCAATTTGCAACTCATGCAGATTCTTCCTTTTCAGTGCGCCGAGATTTCGATGCCCCCCAGGCCAAACGTGTTTTTCCCGCCCAGTCCAAGCCAAACACAGGCGTCGAGCCAATCCAGCGTCGAGCCGGCAGGGCCGGAATATTCCAGCGTGCCAAGCAGCCCGCCTATGGGCATGCTGCGTCTCTGGCGCGCGGAGTAACGCTCGAATTCGGCCCAGGCCAGCCGCGCCGAAACGAGCCGAACTGCGCGAGCCTGTTCTACCCACCCGCCCGGCAATTCGGGTATTTCGTTTGCCAGCGCCATAAATCGCCCGGCCCGCTCCACTGCGCGCCGCACGAGCGTGGCATAGTCCGGCGCGGTGCGCAGAGGACTACCGTCGCTCTTCATGAAAACGGGCGTGGAAAACCGCACCATCACGTCCGAAGCGGTGGTGCGCCGGCCTATCAGCTGCCCCAACCGCACCGGCTGCGGCAGATTCTGCAGCCCACAGCCCTGGGATAGCGGACGGCGCTCTTCGCGGCCGACATCCTGTTCGACCGAAATGAGGCCGAAAGCGAGGCGCTGCCGCCCCAAACCTTTGTGGAGCATCTTGCGGGTCGCCACGATGATCGAGCCGGCAAAGGCGCATGCGTCGCCCAGCAATACAAGCGCGAGCGTCCAAACCGGGTGCTCGCGCACGACCAGTCTCCACGGCGGGACCTCCTTTTCAAACAGACAGCGGTAAGCCTGCGGATCAAGGCCAAGCAATACGGCCCCCAAGGCGCCGTGAAACATGCCTGGCGTCAAAACCGCTTCCGGAGATCGCGCAGGCTCGATCGCGAATCGCAAGTACAGCACCGGCAGACGGCTTTGCGCCGGACTCGCGATTCGTCGCCGCGCACCGGAGGGCAACTCCGCCGTTCCGGACGCCGTAACGGAATTCCGGGCATTCTCTATGGCACACATGGCAAAAAACCGGTCCCGGGCCGAACAAGCCGCTGCACTTCAATTATTTGCATCTGGCGCAGGGAGACGGGCCACAAGCGGAATCGACCCTGAACAAACCCTCACACCCTAGTCAAAAATTACGTGCCATGACGCGGGCCGCTCATGTCAGGGAAGTATCCCCGCATGCGTATCGACGTGCGACGAACTCATGGAATAGTTCTCCACGATTTTCTTTTGGTTAAAAAAGAACACCAGCGTTTTCTTCCTGCCTGTTTCTCCCGTTGTGAACCAGTTCACGACGGGGATGAAGTTCTGAACTTTGGCGTGCATTTTCGTGAAATCGTATTTCCATATTTCGTTGCCGCTGTCGGTGAAACTCACTTTCATCGGGTCGCCGAACATTTGCCGCACTTCGGCCTCCGTGGTCTTGCCTTTGATAACCTTTTCCGATACCTGAGAGGCGTGCAGATCGGCGATTTGCTGATTGCCCACGCTGGCACATCCCCCCAGCAGAACGACGCCGACGCTGAGTGCGAGCAGAGTTACTTTCTGATTCACGCGCATGGTTTTTCTCCTTCTGTCAAAGATTTTGGATTGAGGGCTTGCCCCGTAGCCGGGGCGTGGGAATGCGGAGCGAGATCCTGGGATCGGGAAGGCGTCGACGCGACGGCTGCCGGATGTCTAGCCGGACGCCGATGGCATCGAGTAACGCTTTGTTCATGTTCTTTTGGTCGCCTTGAATAAATATCTGGCATGCATTTGCGTGCAGCCAAGTTCACCTTTTATCGAATGCGACCGGTGGGAACTTTAGGCTTTGACCATGTAGAAAATAGGGGAAATTTCAAGTTAAGCGCTGCACAATTAATTATCACTTTATTTCCCGCCAGCCACTAAAATTTCCGCCACCCGGCGAATGCCATTGCAATATTTCAAACCCTCGCCGTCACCGTCCGTCTTTTACGATTTGTCCAATCCGTTGCCTCCCCGGCATCCAATCTTCATCGGCCCGCTGATGGTCCGATTAATTCTTTGGCTGGCCTGCAGTCCGCGCCCAGCCTCGCTTTCGGCCAATGGGTAGGCGCCTTCAGTTTTTGCCGTCGCGGGACGTAAGTGGGAAGGGCTCGCGACCACCGAACGCGCGATGAGGCAAGTGGCTCCTACTGCCGTGGTTTGCCGATGGCGCCGGGGTAACGCAAGACACGGGCAACAAGAAGAAAGGACACTCATGCACAACGATTTCAAACAAACATGCAGGCTCATGCTCGTGGCAGGGATGCTCGGTGCGCTGGGCTGCAATCCGGCGCAGGCGGGTCTGGCGAGCTACATCACCGGCTCCAAGGCCCCACCGCCGCTGCAGCAGTTCACTTCCCAAGGCACCGAGTCCCTCAAAGACGCCGGGTTAGCAAACCCTTCCACCTTGTGGATACCGGCGCGCTACACCGGATCTGGCGACGCACTTTTTATCAACGGCCAGCGTTATGCCGCGCCTGGCGGGTTCAATAACGTGGCTAGCTTTATCAAGCTCACCGACGGCTATCTGGTGGCCGTGCGGCAAAATCAACTGCCCGTCGTGCAACCCGCAGCCGCAACTGCGGGTGGCGGACTCAGTGCCGAGCAAACCAAGACCTTGCAGGCGCAGATGCAGAAAATCCAGCAGATGCCCAACCTGACGGCCGAGCAACGCGTCCAGATGATGTCCATGCTCATGCAGGCCACGATGTCCTCCAGTCAGACCGCTCAGGTCCCTGCACCGGTCACGCTTGGCAGCAGCAACTCGATAGGCGTCGCGTTCTACAAGGTCGGCGCGGATGGCCAAACGCTGGCCGCCGTGGGGTCGATTCCGACGTTCCACAATGCTCCCCGCGTACTCACCACGACGGCCGCGATCTTCGTCGAGCGGCGTGACGGCAGTACGGCCTCGGGTCAGCTCCCCCTCTTCGATTACATAGGCATAAACAACAAGGGCCAGCAGGTGGTCGGCCCGCAGGGTGTGCTTTTCGCCACCCCCGCTCCGGATGGTGGATGGTATGTAAAGCAGATGATCGGCAACGAGGATCCCAGCCTTCCCTACGCCACTTA
>JAJZRT010000480.1 GCA_021802595.1 Pseudomonadota bacterium | reverse complement strand
CCGTACCCTCCGCCGCATGGGCGTGAAATCGGTCGCCGTCCATTCCGAGGCCGATCGCCATTCGCTGCATGTTCGCCTGGCCGACGAGGCGGTCGAGATCGGTCCGGCGCCGGCGGCGCAGAGCTACCTGCGCGCCGACAGGATCCTGGAAGCGGCGAAGACCACCGGCGCGCAAGCGATCCACCCCGGCTACGGTTTCCTTTCCGAGAACCCCGGCTTTGCCGAGGATTGCGCGGCGGCGGGCGTCGCCTTCATCGGCCCCAGCCCGGAGCAGATGCGCGCCTTCGGCCTCAAGCACACCGCACGCGATCTCGCCGAGCACAACAGGGTCCCGCTCCTGCCGGGTTCCGGCCTGCTCTCGGACGCCGGCCATGCCCAGGCCGAGGCCGCGCGCATCGGCTACCCGGTGATGCTGAAGAGCACCGCCGGCGGCGGAGGCATCGGAATGCGCCTGATCTGGAGCGCCGACGAGCTGGTCGAGGCCTTCCAGTCGGTCGAGCGGCTGGCGCGCGCCAACTTCAAGGAAGCCGGCATCTTCCTGGAGAAGTACGTCGAGCACGCGCGCCACATCGAGGTGCAGATCTTCGGCGACGGCAAAGGGCACGTCGTCGCTCTGGGCGAACGGGATTGTTCGGTGCAGCGGCGCAACCAGAAGGTCATCGAGGAGACGCCGGCGCCCGGGCTCAGCGATGTTCAAAGAAGCAGCCTGCTCGCCACCGCGGTGCGGCTCGGCGAAGCGGTCGGCTACCGCTCGGCCGGCACGGTCGAGTTCGTCTACGACACGCAGAGCGGCGAATTCTATTTCCTCGAAGTGAACACGCGGCTGCAGGTCGAGCACGGCGTCACCGAGGAAGTCACCGGCGTCGACCTCGTCGAATGGATGGTGAAGGAGGCCGCAGGCGAACTCGATCTGTCCGGCTTCGAGGCCAAATCTGAGGGGGCCTCGATGCAGGTGCGGCTCTACGCCGAAGATCCGGGAAAGGATTTCCAGCCCGCCGCCGGCGTGCTGACCGAAGTCGTGTTCCCTGAAGACGCGCGCATCGAAACCTGGGTCGAGCGCGGCTCCGACGTGCCGCCGTTCTACGATCCGATGGTGGCCAAGCTCATCGTCAAGGGCCGCGACCGCGCCGAGGCGCTGTACAAGATGCAGCAGGTGCTGGCCGCCACCCGCGTCGCCGGCATCGAGACCAACCTCGGCTATCTTGGCCAGATCGTGCGCGACAAGGTGTTCGTCGAGGGCCGCCAGACCACGCGCTACCTCAACGCCTTCCATTACCGGCCAGCGACCATCGACGTGATCGAACCCGGCGTGCAGTCGAGCATCCAGGACTGGCCCGGACGAACCGGCTACTGGGACGTCGGCGTGCCGCCGTCCGGGCCGATGGACGCGCTGGCACTGCGCCTCGCCAACAAGCTGGCCGGCAATGCCGAAGGCGCGGCCGCGCTGGAGCTGACCGTCGCCGGCCCCACGCTACGCTTCAACTGCGACAGCGTGATCGCGCTCGCCGGCGCCGACATGGGCGCCGAACTCGACGGCGCCCCGCTCGCCAACTGGGCCGCGCACGTGGTCAAGGCCGGGTCGATGCTGAAACTCGGCTCGATCCGGGACACCGGCTGCCGCGCCTACCTCGCGGTGCGCGGCGGCTTTGACGTGCCGGACTATCTCGGCAGCAAGGCCACCTTCACGCTGGGCCAGTTCGGCGGCCATGCCGGGCGCACCCTGCGCGTCGGCGACGTGCTTCACATTCCGGCGGCGGATTCCTTGACGATTGAAAAGGCCCTGCCCGCCGCACTGGTCCCGGCCTACAGCCACGCATGGGAAATCGGCGTGCTCTACGGACCGCACGGCGCGCCGGACTTCTTCACCGACGCCGACATCGAGATGTTCTTCGGGACCGACTGGGAGATCCATTACAACTCCAGCCGGACAGGGGTCAGATTGATCGGCCCGCGTCCCGAATGGGCACGCAAGGACGGCGGCGAGGCGGGACTGCATCCGTCCAACATCCACGACAACGCCTACGCCATCGGCGCAGTCGACTTCACCGGCGACATGCCGGTCATCCTCGGCCCGGACGGCCCCAGTCTCGGCGGCTTCGTCTGCCCGGCGACCATCGTGCAGGCCGAGTTGTGGAAGATGGGTCAACTGCGCCCCGGCGATACCGTGCGCTTCAAGCGCCTCTCGCAGGCGCAGGCCGAGCGCATGGAAGCGGCGCAGGATGCCGCCATCGCCAGTCTGGCCGTGCCGGCCGCGCAAGCGCTCGCGGCCGATAGCGAGCCGCCCGCCGAACCCGTGCTGCATCGCATCCCGGAAACCGACAACCCCGTCGCCGTCGTCTACCGCCGTGCCGGCGACAAATACCTGCTCGTCGAATACGGCCCGCTGGTGCTCGATCTCAACCTGCGCTTCCGCGTGCATGCGCTGATGACGCGGCTGCAGGCCGACGCGGTGCCCGGCATCCTCGACCTCACCCCCGGCATCCGTTCGCTGCAGGTGCACTACGACTCGCGCGTGCTGCCGCTGTCCCGCTTGATGGACCTGTTGCTGGCGACGGAAAAGGCACTGCCCGCGATCGAGGACATGCAGGTGCCGACCCGCATCGTGCATATCCCGCTGTCGTGGGACGACGCCGCCACGAAGCTGGCGATCGAGAAATACATGCAGTCGGTACGCAAGGATGCGCCATGGTGCCCCTCGAATATCGAGTTCATCCGCCGCATCAACGGGCTGGGCAGCATCGAGGAGGTGAAGCGGATCGTCTTCGACGCCAGCTACCTGGTCATGGGGCTGGGCGACGTCTACCTCGGCGCGCCGGTGGCGACGCCGGTCGACCCGCGCCATCGCCTCGTCACCACCAAGTACAACCCCGCGCGCACCTGGACGCCGGAGAATGCCGTCGGCATCGGCGGCGCCTACATGTGTGTCTACGGCATGGAAGGCCCCGGCGGCTACCAGTTCGTCGGCCGCACGCTGCAGATGTGGAACCGCTGGCGACAGACGGCGGCGTTCACCGACGGCAAGCCGTGGCTGCTGCGTTTCTTCGACCAGGTGCGCTTCTTCCCGGTGAGCGAGGCCGAGCTGCTGAAGATCCGCGAGGACTTCCCGCTCGGCCGCTACCGGCTGAAGATCGAGGAGACCACCTTCAGCCTGCGCGAGTACAACCGGTTTCTCGCCGAGCAGGCCGATTCCATTGCCGCCTTCAAGACCCGGCAGCAGGCGTCGTTCGACGCCGAGCGCGAACGCTGGCGCGTCAGCGGCCAGGCCGACTACGCCAGTGACCTGACCGTGGCCGAAGCCGCGCCCGACAGCGAGCTCGACCTGCCGGAAAACGGCCGCGCGATCGCCAGCCACGTCGCCGGCAACGTGTGGAAAGTGGAAGTCGAGGCGGGCGCGGAGGTGAAGCAGGGCGACACGCTCGTCATCGTCGAATCGATGAAGATGGAGTTCGCCGTGCTGGCACCGTGCGACGGCCGAGTCCACAAGGTGTTCTGCCGCGAGGGCGGGCAGGTCAGCGCCGGGCAGGATCTGCTGGTGCTGGTGAGCGAGGGCGCAGCCGCATGAACATCTCGCTCGATATCGCCAGCCTGCGCCGCCGTTATCAATCCGGCCAGCTCACCCCGCTTGCGCTGGTGGAGGAACTGCTCGCCTGCATGGACGGCGAGGACACACATCGCATCTGGATCAGCCGCCTCGACGCCGACGCGCTGCGTGCCTATGCAGGAAATCTCGAGGGCAAGGACATCGCCAGCCTGCCGCTCTACGGTGTTCCCTTCGCCATCAAGGACAACATCGATCTCGCCGGCCTGCCGACCACCGCCGCCTGTCCCGAATTTGCCTACACGCCGGCGCAACACGCCGTCGTCGTGCAGCGCCTGATCGATGCCGGCGCCATTCCAATTGGGAAAACCAACCTCGACCAGTTCGCCACCGGCCTCAACGGTACCCGCTCGCCCTACGGCGCCTGCCGCAACGCCTTCGACCCTGACTTCATTTCCGGTGGCTCCAGCTCCGGCTCGGCCGTGGCCGTCGCACTCGGCCTGGCGAGCTTCTCGCTGGGCACCGACACGGCAGGATCGGGCCGTGTGCCGGCCGCGTTCAATCACATCGTCGGTCACAAGCCGAGTTGCGGCGCGCTGTCCACCCGCGGCATGGTGCCTGCCTGCCGGTCGCTCGATGCCATGTCGATCTTCGCGCTCACCGCCGAGGA